>NZ_JBEZDN010000037.1:0-61085 GCF_040648315.1 Pseudonocardia sp. NPDC049154 | reverse complement strand
CTTGCCACAACATGTTGTTCGCATCCACTGTGTGACCCTGAGCACACAACCAGTCCGGCCCGGTTTCGGGTCGGAGGGGTTGGTGTTCGACCCGGTCGCGCCCCTCGATGAGGGGTGCGGTGGGGATAGGTGAATAGTGTTGTCGGTGGTCATTGCGGAGGGGGAACGCCCGGTCCCATCCCGAACCCGGAAGCTAAGCCCTCCAGCGCCGATGGTACTGCACTCGCCAGGGTGTGGGAGAGTAGGTCGCCGCCGACATCAAACCTTTCAGGAAGGCCCCGGAGCTTCGGTTCCGGGGCCTTTCTGCGTTCTCGGATCGGGATGCCGCCTGCTGCGCGGCTAACACGATCCACCGACAATTTCTCGCTCCGCTGCCGGGGGCGGCGTCGAACGTTCCCCACCCGGGTCCTCGTGTCCACAGGATCGGCATTCGTTCCCTTGAGCTCCCGTTCTCGCCGGATGCTTGGTGCACCGGATCGACCGACACGAGGAGCGAGAAGATGACCGAGATCCTGACGACCGTCGTGGGCCGCCTGACGAATGCGCCCGTCAAGCGGGACCTGGGCGGCGGCCGCGAGGTCGTCTCCTTCCGGATGGCCTGCAACCACGGGTACCTGGACCGTACGACGGGGCAGTGGAAGGAGTCGTCGACCTCCTACGTGTCCGTCGACATCTGGCGCAAACACCTGGGCCGCAACGTGCAGGGGTCGTTCGTGAAGGGCGACCCGGTGATCGCGCACGGCCGGCTGTACGTCCGGGACTACGAGCAGGAGGGGCGCACCCGCACGGCGGTCACGCTCGTGGCCGACGCCGTCGGACCCGATCTGAACACGGCGATGGCCGCCGTCACCAGGGTGCGACGGACCGTCGACGGCAGCCTGGTGGAGGAGGCCGGGATGCCGGTACAGGGCGACGACGGCGCTGCCCAGGAGGGTGTGCCGGTCGGTCCGCGCCCCGTGCCGGACGACGAGCGGCTCGGACAGGTGGCCGAGGTCGTACCGGCCGCGAGGGCCTGACCCGGCCGGAACTACCATCGTGGGCGTGGCGGAGTTCATCTACACCATGAAGAACGTGCGCAAGGCGCACGGCGACAAGGTCATCCTCGACAACGCCTCGATCAGCTTCTACCCGGGAGCCAAGATCGGTGTCGTGGGGCCGAACGGCGCCGGCAAGTCGAGCGTGCTGCGGATCATGGCGGGGCTGGACCAGCCCAACAACGGCGAGGCATACCTGGCGCCCGGGGCGACGGTCGGCATCCTCCAGCAGGAGCCCCCGCTGAACGAGGAGAAGACCGTCCTCGGGAACGTCGAGGAGGGCGTCGGCGAGATCAAGCAGAAGCTCGACCGGTACAACCAGATCGCCGAGCAGATGGCGACGGACTACTCGGACGCGCTGATGGAGGAGATGGGCACCCTCCAGGAGGAGCTCGACCACGCCGACGCCTGGGAGCTCGACTCCCAGCTCGAGCAGGCGATGGATGCGCTCCGGTGCCCGCCGCCGGACGCGGAGGTCGGTCTCCTCTCCGGTGGTGAGCGCCGACGGGTCGCGCTGTGCAAGCTCCTCCTGGCAAAGCCGGACCTCCTGCTGCTCGACGAGCCGACCAACCACCTCGACGCCGAGAGCGTGCTGTGGCTGGAGCAGTTCCTCAGCTCCTACCCGGGCGCGGTCCTGGCCGTCACGCACGACCGGTACTTCCTCGACAACGTGGCGCAGTGGATCCTCGAGCTGGACCGCGGCCGTACCTTCCCCTATGAGGGCAACTACTCCACCTACCTGGAGAAGAAGGCGGAGCGGCTCGCCGTCCAGGGCAAGAAGGACGCGAAGCTGCAGCGGCGGCTGAAGGAGGAGCTGGCCTGGGTCCGTTCCAACCCCAAGGCGCGCCAGGCGAAGAGCCGCTCGCGGCTCGACCGCTACGAGGAGATGGCGGCCGAGGCGGACCGGCACCGCAAGCTGGACTTCGAGGAGATCCAGATCCCGCCGGGCCCACGACTGGGCAACACCGTCGTCGAGGTCTCGCACCTGGACAAGGGCTTCGACGGGCGGCAGCTCATCAAGGACCTGTCCTTCTCACTGCCCCGCAACGGCATCGTCGGCGTCATCGGGCCGAACGGCGTCGGCAAGACCACGCTGTTCAAGACGATCGTCGGCCTGGAGAAGCCGGACTCGGGCGAGGTGAAGGTCGGCGACACGGTCAAGCTGTCGTACGTCGACCAGAACCGTGCCGGCATCGACCCGAAGAAGAACGTGTGGGAGGTCGTGTCCGACGGGCTCGACTACATCCACGTCGGGCAGACCGAGATGCCGTCGCGGGCCTACGTCGCGGCATTCGGGTTCAAGGGCCCGGACCAGCAGAAGCCGGCCGGCGTGCTGTCCGGTGGTGAGCGGAACCGGCTGAACCTGGCCCTCACGCTCAAGCTGGGCGGCAACCTGATCCTGCTCGACGAGCCGACGAACGACCTGGACGTCGAGACCCTCGGGTCGTTGGAGAACGCGCTGGAGCAGTTCCCGGGCTGCGCCGTGGTGATCTCCCACGACCGCTGGTTCCTCGACCGCGTCGTGACCCACATCCTCGCGTGGGAGGGCACGGACGAGAACCCGGCCAGCTGGTTCTGGTTCGAGGGCAACTTCGAGGCGTACGAGAAGAACAAGATCGAGCGCCTCGGAGCGGATGCGGCGCGACCGCACCGTGTGACGCACCGTAAGCTGACTCGTGACTGAGAGCTATCACTCTCCGGCGGCCTGAGGTCACGGAGCGGCAGCGGGAGCGACCCCGGAGTCGGGGTGCACGGGAGGGTGCATGTCCGAAGTGGTCCGGCACGGCGGGGACCAGATGTCCGGGGCGGCGATGATCGGTGTCGCCTCGTCGCTGCGGTGGAGCAGGCCGGATCTCACGGCCGATCTCGCCGGGCACGTCGCGGATGCGGCGCGGTCCGGCGACCCGGCCCTGTGGCTCGCCGCCCTCGGGTGGCGGGTGCACGGGATCGCGGCGGTGGGCGACGGGCGCGCGGCCGTCGTCGAGGCCCTCGCGGCGCTGGACTCGTCGGACGTCGACCCTGCGGACACGGCGGCCCTTCGGCTGCTGGTCGAGGTCGCGTCGGCGTGCCGGGACAACGGCGACGTCGCGCTGGCTCGACGGCTCGCCCAGGCTGTGCTGGGACGTGCCGACGAGTCGCCGGAGTCCCGGTTCGACGCCCGGCTGGTCCTGGCGCGCTGTCGATCCGGCGACCAGCCGGACGAGGTGCGTGGCGTCCTCGATGACGCTCGCGCGGAGGCAGCGCGTCTGTTGCCCGGCCCCGCTTACCCGGCCGCCGTCGCGCTCGCGCGGGCGTCGGCGGCGCGGGAGGGCGGGCGAACGGACGAGGCCGTCGACGCCGCGGCCGAAGGCCTGCGCCTGCTCGGAGCCGGCGACGGCGAGGCCCCCGGTCCGGTGTCACCCCATCTGGTCGACGCGCTGTCGGCGCAGCGGCTCGGTGCCCTGCTCGCGGCCGGACGTCGCACAGAGGCACGCGCCCTGGCGGATGTGGTGGCGAGACGCGGCACTGTGAAGGCGACGCGACAGGCTGCGCAGCTCCGGCTCGTCGTCGCGCAGGCGACGGCCGACGACGGCGCCGCTGCCGAGCGGGCGTTGTCCGAAGCCGCCGAGTACGCGGCCACGGTCGACACCCCCGGGCTCGAGGGTGCGTGCCGGATCGCGCTCGGCGACCTCGCCGAGAAGCAGGGCCGGCTGGACGTCGCCCTGGCTGCGACGCGGGCCGGGCTCGAGGCGGAGCATCGCGACGCGGAGCGCGGGCGACGGTTCCGCGAGCTGGTCGCCGCCGTCGCGGATCGGTTGGTCGGCGACGACGCTCCAGTTCGAGGCGGCCACCGGGGCTCCACGCCTGGTGGTAGCGGCCCACGTGTTGACGGTCGGAGCGACGCCCGTGGCACCGGTGTACCCGGACGTTCCCGTGGCACGGAGACGGGTGCCGGCGGGTTCTCCGACTTTCCCGGGGCTGCAGGCGGAACGCGGAACGGCACGTCTCCTGCGCACCCGGCTGTGGGGGGCAGGGGACCGACGAGCGCGATCGACGCCCTGCTGGGCGGACTCGACGCGGGGATCCTGCCGGCGTCGTGGAGCAGCTCGATCGCCGATCCGTTGGCCGAAGCGCGACCCGCGGGGCGACGTCGCGAGACCTCGGCCGGCGAGGGCGGCGGCCGTAGGCACCGCGCAGCGAACGGTTCCGCCGACGGGTTCGAGGTGACGGCCGGGCGGCGGCGGAAGACCGACGACGCCGAACCGACCGTGGGCGCCGGGCGGGTCGACGGTGCGGACCGCGGCGCGATCAGCGACCTCGGAGCGCGGGGCGTTGTGCGGAATGGCGATCGTGGCGCCAGGCGGCGCGACGACGCCGGCCCGGCCGCGGATCTCGAGGCCCGTCGCGGCGGACAGCGTGCGGAGACCGCTGGCGGTGCAGCTCCGGCCTCCGATCGCACCCGAGGTGCAGAGGGCGGGCACGCAGGCTCGGGTCGGGATGATCTCGACGAGGGCGTGGCCGCGACCGTCGGCCGCAGGCGCGGCCACCGGAACGACTCCGCTGACCCGGTCCGGGGCGCCCGGCACGAGGAAGCACTCCCGGAGCCCGGTCGTCGGCGGAGCGGGGGCGATTCCGCCGCGGCCGGTCCTGGCGCCGATGGTTCTGGCCTCGCGGATGTGTTGGCGGGTTCTGGACGGCGCCGTAGCGACGACGTCGCCCGCGCGGGCCGGGGCGGTCCGGCGGAAGGCCTGTTCCCGGCCTCCGGTCGCGCGAGCCGCGGCGGCGAGGACCTCCTCCGGACTGCCGGCGCCGGGCGCAGGGGTGAGCAGGAGACCCTTTCCGGCCGTCGGGCCGGGCGGCGCGGTGAGGCCGACGCGCCCACGAGCCCGGACGAGCGCTCGCCCGATGGCGACACGGCGTCGACCGCACAGCGCAGCTCGAAGGACGACGGGCGGGAGTCGGTACCTCGCGACGATGCGGCGTCGGTCACCAACGGCCGGGGCGTGGAATCGGCGCCGGGACGCGGCCCTGGCGACAGCGGTGGGAACGGGCTGCTCGGAGGCGGCTCGGTCGACTCGCCGAGCACCATGACCGACGCCGAGGGTGAGTCCGAGCGCGCGTACGAACCACGCACGAAGCTTCGGCAGCGGACGATGGCGACCGCGGTCCCGATCGACGACGCGGACCAGCGGCGGACCGCCTCCTACGGGGCGCTGCTGGGGGACGCGTTGATCTCCGAGCTGCGGGCCTCGGGTCAGTGGAGCGATGACGGGCGATCCCGTTCCTGGCCCCGGCTGCGGCCCGGTGACGATTTGCCCGGCGTTGTCGGCGGTCGCAGTGGCGGCAGTGGCGGGTCGGTCGAGGGGACCGGGCGCAGCGTGCTGGACGAGGGCCTTGACCGGACGACCACGGGCGCCCGCCAGGAAGGCGACGAATCAGATCCGCCGGGCGAGGCGGGTGACGAGTCGGGCGGCTCGGTCGGGCCCGGCGGCCGGCTCGGCGAGGAGTTCTCGATCAGGGGCACGGAGGAGTTGAGTGACCCCGTCTCCGCGGGTCGCAGCGGGGCCCGGCGTCGCGTCCACGAGGGGGCTCGGGAGGCGAGCGCGGAGACCGGGCCGCAGGGTGCAGAGCTCTCGGCCGGTTCTCGTGCGCGCATCGAGGACGGGGTGCGGGGTGAGGTCCGGGGGGCGCGGGCGGCGGAAGGCGAGCGGCCCCGGTCGCGTCGCTCGGCCGACCGGCTCTCCGCCGACGGGCAGCGTGCCGCACGTCTGGTGGCGGACCTGCTGGCTACTGCCGAGGGTGGAGGCCGCGCCGCGCGGCGCCGGGCGCGAGAGGCTGCCGAGGCACAGTCCGACCGCACGGCGTCGACGGCGCCGGCACGGACCGGCGAGCCGGCTGATGAGCAGCCGAGCGCAGCCGAGGCGGGGCTCGGTGCGCTGAGCGGTGCAAGCGAGCTGGGCCGGGGTGGTGGACGCCGGGCTCGCGCTGGGAAGCGCGCCGGCGAGTTGGGCTCCGTCGGCGAGTTGGGTCGCGTCGGCGAGCGGGGTCGCGTCGATGAGTTGGGTCGCGTCGATGAGTTGGGTCGCGTCGATGAGTTGGGCCGTGCCGACGACCGCGTCCGCACGTCCGAGCCGGGCCGTGGAGCTGAGCCGGGCCGCGGAGCTGAGCCGGGCCGGGTCGATGAGCCGGGCCGCGCAACCGAGCCGAGCCATGGAGCCGAGCCGGCCCGGCGAGCTGGGTCGAGCGACGGTGCCGAGTCGGGTCGTGGACGCGATCAGGGTCGCGCTGGTGAATCGAGCCTCGCGAGCGACGAGAACGGAGCCGGGCGGACCCGCGGCGGTGAGCTGAGGCGCACTCGAGCGTCCGGACCTCAGGACGCTGAGGACACGGGCACGCCGGGATACGGCGGGCAGCCGGCACTCGACGGGACGGCGGCGCGGGCGGGTGAGCCGCCCTCGGCGGGGGTCGAGCCGTCGGCCGCGGCGCAGGCGGCGGACGACTGGCTGCGCTCGGCGATCGCGGAGCTGGACCGCGTGTGGGGCAAGCCGGACGCGCTGTCCGGGGCCCTGCCGGCCGACCGGAGCGGGTCCACCGGGAGCGGGAGCGGGCCCACCGAGAGTGATGCGGTCGGCACGTCCGTGGTGCTCGACCTCGTGGACGGGGACCGGCGGATCGGGTCCCCGGAGGCCGAGCGTGTGCTGCGGGGGCTCACCGACCGTATGCGCGTGCACCTGCCGAGCCGGAGCCGTGTTCGGAGCGGGGACCCCAGCACCCTGCGCGTCGATCTGCCGGGGCGCGACCGGAGCGAGACCGCGGCATGGCTGCACCCGGTGATGCGGGACCTGGCCGCCAGCGTCGACGGCGGCGCGGAGCTCCGGGGCGCGCGGTTGCGGGGCACCGTGCACGGGACGGACGGCGTCACCGGGGTCCAGCTCATCCAGGACCTCGAACCGTCGCCGCCGGCCGGCCGGTCGAACGGGCGCACGAGTGCCGCCGCGTTCCGGATGGAGGACCTGGCGGTCCGCCCCGGGAGCGGTGGTCGTCGGCACCGGCGAGCGGCCGGATCCGCCGGCGTCGAGGGCGCACGCACGGCGGACGACGAGGGCGACCCGGCCCGCTCGACGACCGCGGCACCTGCCGCCGCCTCGACGACACCGGCACCTGCCGACGGCGCCGGATCGGCCGGAGCTCCGGCACGGGACGGTCGTCGGGCCGGCCCGGAGGGTGCCCCGACCGACCGCACCGCTGACAGCG
This sequence comes from Pseudonocardia sp. NPDC049154, assembly GCF_040648315.1. NCBI lineage: Bacteria > Bacillati > Actinomycetota > Actinomycetes > Pseudonocardiales > Pseudonocardiaceae > Pseudonocardia > Pseudonocardia sp. NPDC049154. The sequence continues at coordinate 53,817 of NZ_JBEZDN010000037.1, read as the reverse complement.
ATTCCACGGCGACCGGCCCGGCGAGGAACGCCGACGCTCCGACCGGGTCCGGCGACGGCACCGAGCCGGACGGTGCGGCGGCGAAGGGGACGTCCAATGAGTCCCTGGGGCTCGGGGACCTCCTCGCCGGCGCGATGGCGGCGTACCGCGGCCTCTGACGACCTCCACACCGAGCCGGCCCCGCCGGCGACCGGCCGGACTGCCGGCAACGGCGGCCGGCCGGGGTGGAGTGAACGAGCTCCATCCCCGCCACCCACCGCCACCAGCTGCTTCCCCTGGGTGACCGGATCGCGCTCGGGTCGCCGCCGCGATCAGCCGATCGGGGGCTAGTGTGGGCGCCGCCCCGAGCAACTTTCGCAAGACCCGGAGTCGCCGAGAATGAGCCGGACCCGTGAGCACACCACCGCCGCGGAGCCGGCCGATGCCGGGCTGGACGGCCTGACCGCCCTCTACGCCCGGCACGCGCCCGCGGACGGGGCGACCGCCCACGGCGACAGCCCGGAGCTGCCCCCGCTCGGCGAGGTCGCGGCCGAGCAGCTGTCCCTGGCCGCCCGCCGCCTGGTCGGCGAGCCGCTGGTCCGGGTGGACGGGACGGCCGTCCGGATCGTCACCGACGACATGCCCTACCTCGTGGGCTCGACCCTGGTCGCGGTGTCGCGCGCCGGGACGGAGATGCGGCGGCTGCTGCACCCGATCGTCGTCGTGCGGCGGGACGTGGCGGGGCAGCTGTTGGAGGTCCTGCCCGACGCCGACCCCGCCGACCCACCACGCGGCACGTTCGCCGAGTCCTGGATCCGGCTCGACCTCACCACCGCCGTCGATCCCGCCGCCCTCACCGAGGAGCTGCGCGCCGCGCTGCACGACGTCCGCGAGACCGTCGAGGACGGCGACCGGATGGAACGCCGGATCCGCACCCTCGCCGACGAGCTGCTCGCCGAGGAGCTGGTGCCCCGCGGTGTCCGCACCGACCGCGGCTCCGAGCGCCACGAGACCGCCCAGTTCCTCCGCTGGCTCGCCGACGGCCACTTCACCTTCCTCGGCTACCGCCACTACCGGATCGACGGCGGGCGGCTGCGCCCCGAGCTCGCGTCGGGCCTGGGTGTCCTGCGCCGGGACACGCTCGACAACGGTGCGTTCGTCCCGGACGGCGGCGGGCCGGACCGGGCCGAGGAGCTGCTGATCCTCACCCGCGCCGGCGTGCGCAGCCGGGTGCTGCGCCCCGCGCACCCGTACTACGTGGGCCTGCGCACCTTCGACCAGTACGGCGCGCCCACCGGCGAGCACCGCTTCCTCGGCATGCTCACGGTCCCGGGGATGTACGAGAGCGTGCTGGACATCCCGGTGATCGCGCGGCGGGTGCGCCGGGCGATCCGGCGGGCGGGCTTCCCGCAGGAGTCGTACTCGGGACAGCAGATGCTCGAGGTGATCTCCGGGCTGCCGCGCGAGGAGCTGTTCAGCGCGACCACGGAGTACCTGCACGACGTCGGGGTCGGCGTCCTCGGGCTGGCCGGCCGCCGCGCGGTGCGGGTGTTCCTGCGCCGGGACCCGCACCACCGGTTCGTCTCGTGCCTGGTCTACGTGCCGCGCGACCGGTACACCACGACGAGCCGGCTGGCGATGGCCGAGGTCCTGCGCGACCGGCTGCACGGCAGCGCCGTCGACTACACCGCGCGCGTCACCGAGGCGCCCTACGCGCTCGTGCACTTCATGGTGCAGACCGACCCCGCGCAGGCGCCGGTCGACCCGGACGCGCAGGAGCTCACCGACGCCCTCACCGAGGCCGTCCGGACCTGGGACGACCGGCTCGTCGACCGGCTCGGCGCCGCCGCGGTCACCGTGCCCGGCCTGCTCGCCGGCATCCCGGACTCCTACAAGGCCGGCACCAGGCCCGAGCGCGCGGTGGAGGACCTGAAGCGGATCCTCGCGCTGCCCGAGGGCGGGTTCGACGTCCGGCTGCACCACGAGAACGGCGAGCGCCGGCTGGCGATCTACCTCGACTCGCCGGTGTCGCTGACCCGGATCCTGCCGGTGCTGCAGCACCTGGGCGTGGAGGTCGTCGACGAGCACCCGTCGGAGTTCGTCCGGCCCGACGGTCGTCGCTGCTGGCTCTACGACTTCGGGCTGCGCCTCGACCCCGCCGACTTCGCCGACACCGACCTCGCCGGTCGGGACGAGGCGGCGCTGGACCGGGACTTCTGCGCCGCCTTCCGCGCGACCTGGGGCGGCGACGCCGAGGCGGACCGGTTCTCGGCGCTGGTGCTGCACGCCGGCCTGCACTGGCGCGAGGCGGCGCTGCTGCGCGCCTACGCGCGCTACTCCCGGCAGGTCGGCAGCACCTTCGGGGTGCAGTACATGGCGGACACGCTGTTGGCCCAGCCCGCCGTCGCACGCGGGCTGGTGAAGCTGTTCCGGGCCCGGTTCGACCCGGCCGAGGAGAACCGGTCGAAGGTCACCGAGGAGGCGCTGACCGAGGTCACCACGCTGATCGACCAGGTCACCGGGTTGGACGCGGACCGGATCCTGCGCGGCTTCCTGGCGACGATGGTCGCGACGCTGCGCACGAACTGGTTCCGCGACCGCGCGTTCACCTCCTTCAAGATCGACCCGGCGGCGGTGCCGGACATGCCGGCGCCGCGGCCGCGCTTCGAGATCTTCGTGTACTCGCCGCGGATGGAGGGCGTGCACCTGCGGTTCGGGCCGGTCGCCCGTGGCGGGCTGCGCTGGTCCGACCGGCCGCAGGACTTCCGCACCGAGATCCTCGGCCTGGTCAAGGCCCAGATGGTGAAGAACGCCGTGATCGTGCCGGTCGGGGCGAAGGGCGGGTTCGTGGTCCGCGCCCTGCGCCCGGACCCGGCCGAGGTCGAGGCCTGCTACCGGATCTTCATCTCCGGGCTGCTCGACGTCACCGACAACCTGGTGCGGGGCGAGACCGTCCCGCCGCCGGACGTGGTGCGCCACGACGGCGACGACTCCTACCTGGTCGTCGCTGCGGACAAGGGCACCGCCCGGTTCTCCGACGTGGCCAACGAGGTCGCCGCGAGCTACGACTTCTGGCTCGGCGACGCGTTCGCCTCCGGCGGCTCGGTCGGCTACGACCACAAGGCCATGGGCATCACCGCCCGCGGCGCCTGGGAGAGCGTCAAGCGGCACTTCTCCGAGCTCGGCGTCGACACCCAGACCCAGGACTTCACCGTGGTCGGCGTCGGGGACATGTCCGGCGACGTGTTCGGCAACGGGATGCTCCTGTCCGAGCACATCCGGCTGGTCGCGGCCTTCGACCACCGGCACGTGTTCGTCGACCCGACGCCCGACGTGGCCCGCGGGTTCGCCGAGCGGAGCCGGCTGTTCGCGCTGCCCCGCAGCTCGTGGGACGACTACGACCGCACCACCATCAGCCCCGGCGGCGGGGTCTGGCCGCGCACGGCCAAGGCGGTGCCGGTCGGCCCGGAGATGCGGGAGGCGCTGGGCCTGGCCGAGCACGTGGTGAAGCTGAGCCCGCCCGAGCTGATCCGGGCGATCCTGCTCGCCCCGGCGGACCTGCTCTGGAACGGCGGCATCGGCACCTACGTCAAGGCCTCCACCGAGGCGCACGCCGACGCCGGCGACAAGGCCAACGACACCATCCGCGTCGACGGCCGGGAGCTGCGGGTCAAGGTCGTCGGCGAGGGCGGCAACCTCGGGCTGACCCAGCGCGGCCGGATCGAGTACGCCCGCCACGGCGGGCGGGTGAACACCGACGCGATCGACAACTCGGCCGGCGTCGACTGCTCGGACCACGAGGTCAACATCAAGATCCTGCTCGACCGGCTGGTCACCGTCGGCGAGCTGGACCGTCCGGGGCGCAACGCCCTGCTCGCCGAGATGACCGACGAGGTCGCCTCCCTGGTCCTGGCCGACAACACCGACCAGAACGCGGTCCTGGGCGTCGCCCGGTCGCACTCCGGCGAGATGGCCAACGTGCACTCCCGGGTCATTGCGGACCTGGAGGAACGCACCGGGTTGGACCGGGCCCTGGAGGTGCTGCCCACGCCGGCGGGGTTCAAAGCCCTCGAACGGTCCGGCGACGGCCTGACCGGGCCGGAGCTGTCGACGCTGCTCGCGCACGTCAAGCTCGACCTCACCCGCCGGCTGCTCGACAGCGACCTGCTGGAGGGGTCCGCGTTCGCGCCGCGGCTGCCGGAGTACTTCCCGCACCCGCTGCGCGAGCGGTTCCCCGACGCGATCCGCCGCCACCCGCTGCACCGCGAGATCCTCTGCACGCTGCTGGTCAACGAGATGGTCGACGGCGCGGGGACCACCTTCGCCTTCCGGATCGGCGAGGAGACCGCTGCCAGCCCGTCCGACGCCGTCCGCGCCTACGCCGTGGTGACCGGCGTGTACGCGCTGCGGACGCACTGGCGGCAGATCCGCGCCGCCGAGCTGCCCGTCGAGGTCGCCGACCGACTGATCCTGGAGTCCCGCCGGCTGCTGGACAGGGCCTCGCGCTGGTTCCTCGCCAACCGCCCCCAGCCCCTGGCCGTCGGGGCCGAGGCCGCCCGCTTCGCCGGGCAGGTACGCACGTTGTGGCGCCGGCTCCCGGACTTCCTCGTGGGCCGGGAGAAGGAGGCCGTGGAGAACCGGACCGCCGAGCTGCTCGACGAGGGCGTGCCGGACAAGCTGGCCCGGCGCGCGGCGACGGCGGTGCACGGCTTCGGGCTGCTCGACGTCGTCGAGCTGATCGAGCTGTCCGAGCGCGACGGCGAGCCGCGGGACCCGGAGGAGGTCGCGCGCACGTACTTCGCGCTCAGCGACCATCTCGGCGTCGACGTGGCGCTGACCTCGGTCAGTGCGCTGCCACGCGGCGACCGCTGGCACCAGCTCGCCCGGCTCGCGCTGCGGGACGACCTCTACGGGTCGTTGCGCGCGATCACCCTCGACGCGTTGCGCGAGGCAGCGCCGGGCACGCCCGTGCCGGAGACCATCGCGCAGTGGGAGCGGGCCAATGCGTCGCGGCTGGTCCGCGCGCGGGCGGCGCTGCAGGAGATCGCGGGCGCCGGGCAGCTCGACCTGGCCACGCTCTCCGTCGTCTCCCGGCAGCTGCGGGGTCTCGCACGGGTAGCGTGACGGGGCGACACCCTCAGCCGAGTAAGGCCCTCGTGGACGACCGCGACGCGGAGGTGGTCGCCCTGCCGTCGTTGCGCGAGTACCCGCCCGGGACGCCGCTGGAGATGCGGGCCGACCTCCACGGTTCCGTCGCGTCGGCCTGCCGGGAGCGATGAGTTCCGGCCGGCCGGCCGGTCCACCCCCTGTGACGACGTTCCTGCTGCTGCCCGGCGCGGGCGGCGAGGCCTGGTACTGGCACCGGGTCGTCCCTGAGCTGACGGCGCGCGGCCACGAGCCGGTCGCCGTCGACCTGCCCGCCGACGACGAGTCCGTGGGCTGGGCGGACTACACCGCCCTCGCCCTGGACGCCCTCGACGGCCGGCCCGACCCGGTCGTCGTCGCCCAGTCGATGGGTGCGTACACCGGCGCCCTCGTCTGCGCGGCGACGAAGGCCCGGCGGCTCGTGCTGGTGAACCCGATGATCCCGGTGCCGGGGGAGAGCGCCGGGCGCTGGTGGGAGGCCACGCGGCAGGCCGAGGCCCGGGCCGAGGCGGGGTTCGACGGATTCGACCTCGAGCGGGACTTCCTGCACGACATGCCCGACGACCTGCGCGCCGAGCTGAGGCGCGTCGGCCGGAACCAGTCGGAGCGCTCGTTCGCCGAGCCGTACCCGCTCGAGGCGTGGCCGGCGGTCCCGACGACGGTGCTGGCCGGCGCCGACGACCGCCTGTTCCCCCTGGCCTTCCAACGGCGGGTGGCCCGCGAGCGGCTCGGGCTCGACGTCGTCGCGGTGCCGGGCGGGCACCTCAACGCCCTCTCCCGCCCGGTCGAGGTGGCGGAGGCGCTGGTCGCGGCCGTCTGAGCGGGTGAGAGGGTGGGCGCGTGGCCCGCTACGTCGCCCAGGTCCCGCTGCGCTGGACCGACCAGGACTCCTACCGGCACCTGAACCACGCCCGGGCGGTCACGCTCCTCGAGGAGGCGCGCATCGACCTGATGTTCACCGCGGCCGCCGCGGAGGGCGTCGACACCTTCGCGGCCGGGCTGCTGGTGGCCGGGCTGGGCGTGGAGTACCGCCGGCAGATCCCGTACCGGGCGCACGACCTGCGGGTCGAGATGACCGTGCGGGACGTGCGGGCCGCGTCGTTCACGATCGACTACGTCATGCGCGCGGGCCCCGCCGAGTCCGATCCCGTCGCGATCGAGGCCGAGACCCGGATGGCGCTGTTCGACCTGGACGGGCAGCGGCCGCGCCGGCTCACCGTCGAGGAGAAGGCCTTCCTGCTGCGCTGGGCCCCCGAGGCGAGCGAGGCGGTGTCGTGAGCCTCCGGTTCGCCGATCCGTCCGAGCGCGCGGACCTCGGCGCGTTCACCGCCCGGCTGGTCCGCCTCGACGAGTCCGCGCCGGTGCGGCTGCGCTCCGCGCGCGGCCGGGTGACGGCCTGGGCCCCGACCCCGTTCGAGGCGCTCGCCACCCGCTCGGTCGCCGCGGAGATGGAGCCGGAGGACGTCACCCTCCAGGGGTCCGCCCTGCTCACGGCGCTGGCCGTGGACCGGTCGGAGGAGGTCGACCTCGGCGGGGCCGCCGGGTTCTGGACGGGCACGCTGCCGCCGGACGAGGGCTGGACGCGGCTCGAGGACGTCCCCGCGCGGGAGCTGGAGGCGCTGACCGAGCGCGGGCTGGCCCTGGCACGGGAGCACGGCGGTCCGATGGGGCCGCCGGCCTCGCTGCTCGACCAGACCGTGCTGACGGTCTCCGGCGACGTCCCGGGCACGGTCTCGGTGCCGATGCGGGCGCTGTTCGCCCTGTCCGGAATGGGGTTCCTCGGCGGCGCCGACACCGGTGCCGGCGAGGGGCCGGAGCCGATCGTGCGCGTCTCCGCGACGGGCTCGTGGATGCGGCTCGACGCCCGGTTCGGCGCCGTCGTGCGGCGGCGGATCACCACGCTGCCCCTGCTGACCTGACGGGCGTCTGCGCAGTTCAGAGGGGGTCGTGAGCGGGAACCGACGCCCTAGGGGCAGTGGGCGCTCCCGGGTCAGGCGAGCCAGGCGGCCGTGTCCGGGGGGAGCTCGCCGCAGTCCGTGAGCGGGGCGCTGGTGAGCAGGACGTCGCCGGGCGGGAGCGGGACGGCCCGGTCGCCGGCGTTGAGCGCGCAGACCAGGGTGGAGCCGGTGCGGCGGAAGGCGAGACAGCCCGCCGGGGCCCCGAACCACTCGACCTGGTCGCCGTGGAAGGCGGGGTGGCTGCGGCGCAGCTCGAGGGCGTGCCGGTACAGCGACAGCGTGGAGTCCGGGTCCTCGAGCTGGTCGGCGGCGGTGAGCGCCCCGTACTCCTCCGGCATCGGGAGCCACGGCGTGCCGGTGGTGAAGCCGTAGCCGGGGCCCTCGCCCTCCCACGGGAGCGGCACGCGGGCGCCGTCGCGGCCGGGGACGGTGTGCCCGGACAGCTCCCAGGTCGGGTCCTGCCGCGCATCGGCGGGGAGCTCGACGTCCGGGAGGCCGAGCTCGTCGCCGTGGTAGAGGTACGCCGTCCCGGGCAGGGCCAGCGCGACCAGCGCCATCGCCCGAGCCCGGGCGCGGCCGGCGGCGCCCTCGCCGTAGCGGGTGGCGGGGCGGACGAGATCGTGGTTCGACAGGGTCCACACCGCGGGCGCACCGGCCGAACCCGCGGCCGCGAGCGTGCGGTCGATCGCCTCGCGCACCGCGACGGCGTCGAAGGCCGCGTCCCGCAGTGCGGAGTGGAAGGCGAGGTGCAGCTCGTCCCGGCGGACGTAGCAGGCCCACCGGGCGTCGTCGCGCACCGCGCCGACCTCGCCGACGGCCACGCGGTCCGGGTAGTGGTCGAGCACGGCGCGGATCACCCGGTGCACGTCGTGCACCGGGTCCTGGTCGAAGCGCGGGTCGACGAGCTCGTCGGACACCGGGGTCCAGCCCGGCTGCCGCCGGTCGTCCGGCAGCCCGGCGGCCTTCGCCATGCCGTGCGCGACGTCGATCCGCAGCCCGTCGACGCCGCGGTCGCACCAGAACCGCAGCGTCTTCTCCAGGTCCGCCCAGACCTCGGGGTTCTCCCAGTCGAGGTCCGGCTGGCCGGGGGCGAACAGGTGCAGGTACCACTCGTCCGGCCGGCTCGTGCCGTCCTCGTCCGTCACGGTGAGCCGGGTCCACGCCGGCCCGCCGAACACGCTCTGCCAGTTGTTCGGCGGCTGCTCGCCGCGCTCGCCCCGGCCGGGGCGGAAGTGGTAGCGGGCCCGCTCGGGGCTCCCGGGCGCCGACGACACCGCGGCCCGGAACCACTCGTGCTGGTCCGAGGTGTGGTTGGGCACCACGTCGACGATCACGCGCAGGCCGTGCGCGTGCGCGTCGGTGATCAGCCCGTCGAGGTCGTCGAGGGTGCCGAGCAGCGGGTCGACCTCGCGCGGGTCGGTCACGTCGTAGCCGTGGTCGACGCCGGGCGAGGGGTTGACGGGGCTCAGCCAGAGGGCGTCGACCCCAAGGAGCTCGAGGTACCCGAGCCGGCTGCGGACGCCCGCGAGGTCGCCGACCCCGTCGCCGTCCGAGTCGGCGAAGCTGCGGACGTAGACCTGGTAGACGACGGCCTCCGCCCACCACTGCCCGTCGCGCCGCACGGGACACCATCATGCCAAACGGACGCGCCGGCCCCTAGCTAGAAGCCGGAGTTGACCATGCTCGCCGCGGCGTACTCCAGGTACTGCCAGAGCTGGGCGCGATGGGCCTCGCCGAGGTCGGACTCGTCGACGGCCACGCGCATGCAGCGCAGCCACGCGTCGCGCTCGATCGGCCCGATCGTGAACGGGAAGTGCCGCATCCGCAGGCGCGGGTGTCCGCGCTGCTCGGAGTAGGTGCGGGGGCCGCCCCAGTACTGCTCGAGGAACATCCGCAGGCGGTCCTCGGCCGGGCCGAGGTCCTCCTCCGGGTACAGCGGACGGAGGATCTCGTCCTCGGCGACCTGTTCGTAGAAGCGGTGGACGATCTGGTGGAAGACCTTGTCGCCCCCCACCTCCGCGTAGAAGTTCTGTGGTGCGGTCACGTGCCCAGTCTCCCCCCGAGGCCGAGCGGCACGGGCCGGGGGACGCCCTCGTCGTCGAACGCGTCCGTGATGGCGGCGTTGAGCGCGCGCTGCACGGCCCACTGCTTGCCCGGGTTGACCTTGACGGTGAGCCGCAGGGTGGCGCCCTCCGCGGTCACCTTCTCGACGCCGAGGACCTCCGGGTCCTCCAGCACGTCCTCGGCGATGTCCTCCTGCGCGACGCGCTCGGCGGCGACCCGCCCGGCCAGCTCGGAGACCTCCGCCATGTCCGCGGAGTGCGCGAGCGGCAGGTCGACCACGGCCACGGCGTAGCCCTGGCTCTTGTTGCCCACGCGCAGGATCTCGCCGTTGCGCACGTACCAGACGGTGCCCTGCACGTCCCGGATCGTGGTGATGCGCAGCCCGACCGCCTCGACCGTGCCGCTGGCCTCGCCGAGGTCGACGATGTCGCCCACGCCGTACTGGTCCTCGAGCAGCATGAACATGCCCGACAGGAAGTCCCGCACCAGGTTCTGTGCGCCGAAACCCACGGCGACGCCGACGATCCCGGCCGACGCCAGGATGGGCCCGAGCGCCACGCCGAACTCGGCGAGGATCATCACCGCGCCGATCAGCAGGATCACCGCGGAGGTGATCGAGCGCAGCACCGAGCCGATGGTCCGGGTGCGCTGGATGCGCCGCTGCGAGATCAGCGGGGTGGTGCGGATCCGCCTGGGCGCGCGGCCGAGCACCTTGGAGAGGCCGCCGTTCGACGCGCCCTCCACAACGCGCGTGATCGCGCGGTGCAGCAGGTGCCGCGCCACGAACGCGACCACGACGATCAGGACGATCTTGATCGTGCCGTTGACCACGACGTCGGCCGAGCTGGCCAGGAAGTCGTTGTTGGTCCACTCGTAGAACCGCGCGCACCAGGTCCCGGCCTGCGCGGCGCAGGCGGGCGGCTCGGCGAGGGGCAGGGCGTCGACGGCGTCCTGCAGAGGGGTCACGTCAGCTCCAGACCGGTGTGGAAGGCCAGGAAGGCCAGGGTGTCCACGGACAGCGCGACGGTGCGCGAGATCGAGCGCGCCCCGTGCCCGACGTCGGTCTCACGTCGGAGCAGGACGGGGCGCCCGAGCAGGTCACCGGTGGTGGCGTGCTGCAGCGCCGCGCACATCTTGCGGGCGTGCAGCGGGTCCACGCGGGTGTCCGACTCGAAGACGGTGAAGAGGGTGGCCGGGTACGCCACGCCCTCGCGGACGTGGTGGTACGGCGAGTACGAGAGCAGCCAGCCGAGCTGCTCGGGGTCGTCGGCGGTGCCGTACTCGTCGTTCCAGGTGCGGCCCAGGGAGAACAGCTCGTAGCGGACCATGTCCAGCAGCGGCGCCGAGCAGACGACGGCGGCGTACAGGTCCGGGCGCTGGGTCAGCGCGGCCCCGACGAGCAGCCCGCCGTTCGAGCCGCCCTGGATGCCGAGCTGCGCCGGCGTGGTCGTGCCCGCGGCGACCAGGGCCTCACCGGCCGCGTGGAAGTCGTCGAACACGTTCTGCTTGTTCGCGCGGTTGCCGGCGAGGTGCCAGGCCTCGCCCTCCTCGCTGCCGCCGCGCAGCCCGACCAGCGCGTACGCCCCGCCCGAGGCGACCCACGCCAGCGCCGAGGACGTGTACGCCGGTTCGCGGGCGATCGAGAAGCCGCCGTAGCCGGTCATGAGGACCGGCCACGGGCCGTCCCCCTCGCCCGGGGTGACCACGAACATCCGGACGGTGGTGCCGTCCTTCGAGGTGAACTCGCGCAGCTCGGAGCGCACGACGGGCAGCTCGACCTGGCCGGGCGCGGTGGCCTCGAGGACCGTGGTGCCCCGCTCGTACCGGTGCACCTGCGGCGGCGTGACCAGGTCGGTCCAGCCGATCCAGACCTGCCCGTAGCGGTCCGGGGTGTCCCGGTCGGCGACCGTGAGGCCGGTGAGCGAGCCGGTGCCGGGCAGCGGGATCTCCCCGGCCGGGGTGCCGTCGACGGCGTGCAGGGCCAGCTCGGCCACCGCGTGCCGGGCGCGGGCGACGACGAGCCGCGGCGCGTCGTCGCTGCCCGGGGCGGGCTCGAGCCAGCGGACCGCCTGCAGCACCGAGCCGGGGTCCTCGGGGACGAGGTCGTGCCAGTGCTCGCGCTGCGGTGTGGCGGGGTCGGTGACGGCGAGCCGCCACCGCGGCGCCCCGTCCGTGGTGTGGATGTAGAGGCGGCCGTCGCGCTCGACCCAGCAGGTGGCCTGGACGTCGTCCGCCTGCGTGAGGATCGGGACGAGCTCCGGGGTCTTGCCGTCGCCCAGCTCGGTGATCCACACGCTGTCGCGGCGGGCGGTCCCGACGTTGGCGGTCACGACCAGCCAGCGGCCGTCGCGGGAGACCCGGACGCCGTAGTAGGTGTGGTCCTCGTACAGGCCCGGGCCGGTGACCAGCTCGTCCTCGGTGTCCGGGGTGCCGACGCGGTGCCGCCAGATGCGCCGGTGGAAGTCCTCCTCGCCGTCCGCGACCTCGCCGGGGGCGACCTTGCGCACGTAGACGAACTCGGCGCCGCCGGGCAGCCACGCCACGGACGAGTAGCGGCACCGGTCGATCGGGCCCTCGACGACCTCGCCGGTCGCGACGTCGAGCAGGGAGAGGACGGACTGCTCGTCGCCGCCGTGCGAGACCTGGTAGGCGATCCGGTTGCCCTCCAGGTCCGGCACCCACGTGTCGAGCGTGGTCAGGCCGGTCGGGTCGAGGGCGATCGGGTCGAGCAGCGCGCGCTCGGCCCCGTCGGGCTCGCGGACATACACCACCGCGTGCTCCTGACCCGGCTCGCGGCGGGAGAAGAACGCCCGCCCCGCCCGCCACAGCGGCACCGAGACGGAGCCGGCGGAGAGCAGCTCGCGGAGCCGCGACTCGAGGACCTCGCGGCCGGGCAGGGCGTCGAGCCGGCCGCGGGCGAGCTCGTCCTGCGCCGCCGACCACTCGCGGGTCCGGGAGTCCTCCGGATCCTCGAGCCAGCGGTACGGATCGGCGACCGGGCGCCCGTGGAGCTCCTCGACGAGAGCGAGGCGGGGAGCCACGGGATAGGGCGGCGTGCTCACACGATCGGAGGTTACGTGACCACCCGGGTGTGACCGCCGGGCCCCAGGGACAGCACATAGTCCTGCCCGATCAGGTCCCTGCCGAAGCTGTGGTGCGGTTCCTCGCCGACGAGCCGGAAGCCGGCGTCGAGGTAGAGGCGGCGGGCCGCGTCGAGGACGTCGTTGGTCCAGAGCCGCAGCGTGGCGTAGCCCTGCTCCCGCGCGAAGTCGACGCACGTGGCAACGAGCCGGCGGCCGAGCCCGTGCCCGCGGGCGTCGGGGTGGACGAGCAGGATCCGCAGCACGGCGGTGTCCGGGTCCGGCCCGGCGACGCACAGCACGCAGCCGGCGCGGCGGCCGTCGAGCTCGGCGATCCAGCCGCGCTCCCGGGGACCGGGGGTGAAGTCCGCCACGATCCGCGCGACGAGGGCCTCGAAGCTCGCGTCCCAGCCGTACTCCGCCGCGTACAGCTCGCCGTGCGCGCCCACGACCCACCCGAGGTCGCCGGGCCTGCCGATCTCGCGGATCTCGACCGCGGCCATCACCCCTCCTCGACTGAAACGAGTGTTTCAGTGCAGGATGACGCGATGACCGGAGAAGGGCAAGGGGCGGGCTCGCCGCGGCGGGAGGAGCTGCTGGAGGCGGCGTACGCGTACGTGCTGCGGCACGGGCTCGCCGACCTGTCGCTGCGCCCGCTCGCCCGGGAGGTCGGCAGCAGCCCGCGGGTGCTGCTCTACCTCTTCGGGTCGAAGGACGGGCTGGTCCGGGCCCTGCTCGGGCGCGCCCGCGCCGCCGAGCTCGCCCTGCTCGCCGACCTGCCCGAGGGCGACGCACCCGGCCTGCTGCGGTCGTTGTGGGAGTGGCTCGCCGCGCCCGCGCACCGCGACCTGCTGCGGCTGTGGGTCGAGGGCTACGGGCGCGCGCTCGTCGAGCCGGAGGGGCCGTGGGCGGGGTTCGCGGAGGCCACGGTGCGGGACTGGCTGGTGGTGCTCGGCCGGGTGCTGCCCGAGCCCGCCGCCACCGCGGCGCTCGCCGTCCTGCGCGGCGCCCTGCTCGACCTGCTGGCCACGGGCGACGCGCAACGGACGGGCGCGGCAGTGGCGGCGCACGCCGCACGACTGGGCTGAACCGAGGCGGGTTCCGGCAGGTCGTCCGGGGTCGTGAGTGCGGACTGCCCCTCTAGGGGCAGTCGCCGCTCACGGGGTGCGGGTCGTGACGTGCGCGGGGACGGGGGCGTCGGCGGGCACGTGCGGGTCGGGCCGGGGAGTGCCGAACGTGCTGGTCAGCGGGACGACGCCGGCCCAGACCTCGGGCGAGAGGTCCTCCGGGTCGTCGGCGGGCGGTCCGGTGCGGATCTTCACGCTGGCCTCGTCGAGGTCCAGCGCGAGCACGGCGGTGGCGGCCAGCTCGCGGCGGGTGGGCGGGCGCGTGTAGTCCCAGGAGCCGGGCGCGAGGTGCTCGACGATCGCCCGCAGCGCGGCCGTGCGTTCGGGCTCCTCGGTGACCAGCCGCGCGGTGCCGTGCGCGACGGCGCTGCGGTAGTTCATCGAGAAGTGGAAGGCCGAGCGGGCGTAGACGATCCCGTCGAGGTGCGTGACGGTCGCGCACACCGGGATCCCGCCCTCGCGCAGCCAGCGCGCGCCGGAGGACCCGTGCACGTAGAGGGTGTCGCCGATGCGGCCGTAGCCGGTGGGCAGCACGACCGGGGCGCCGTCGCGGACCAGCGCGAGGTGGCAGACGAGGCCGTGGTCGAGGACGTCGTACAGCGCGGCCCGGTCCGTGGCCCCGCGCTCGCGGTGGCGGCCGACGGTGCTGCGCGGGGTGGGGGACAGGGTGGTGCTCACGGCGTCGCTCACGACCTCGAGTCTGGGTCCGGAGGTGGCATCCTGGAACGGCCACTCCACCTCGTTTCCGGAAGGCCACTGCCGTGTCGATCGTGACCGAGCTGCCGCCGCTGCACCTCGACCGCGCCGGCCCCGAGCCGCTCGCCGCCCAGCTGGCCGACGCGCTGCGCGCCGCGGCCGCGGGCGGGGCGCTCCGGGCGGGGGACCGGCTGCCGTCGACCCGGGAGCTGGCCGCCGTCCTGCGGGTCAGCCGCACCGTGACGGCCGCCGCGTACGACCAGCTCCTGGCCGAGGGCTGGGTCGAGGGCCGGGTCGGCGCCGGCACCTTCGTGACCGCGGTCCCGGCGGCCGGTCCGGCCCCGGGTCCCGAGCCGCGCACCGAGCCCGCGGACGAGCGGCCGCGCATCGAGCTGCGCCCCGGTACCCCGTGCACCGAGGTCCTGGACCGGGCCGCCTGGCGGCGGGCCTGGCGCGCGGCGGCGGAGCCCGAGCCCGACCTGCTGCCCCGGTACGCCGGCCTGCCCGGCTTCCGCGCCGCCGTCGGCGAGCACCTGCTGCGCCACCGCGGGCTCGTCGCGCGTCCCGGCGAGGTCCTGGCCACCGGCGGGAGCACGGGCGCGACCGCGGAGCTGGCCAGGGTGCTGCCGGAGGGGGCGCGGGTCGCGGTGGAGGAGCCGGGGTACCGGCGGGCCGCCGACGCGCTGGCGGCGGCCGGGCTCGAGGTCGTCGGCGTGCCGGTCGACGACGAGGGGCTGCGGGTCGAGGACCTGCCCGCCGGCCTCGCCGCGGTCTACTGCACCCCGGCGCACCAGTTCCCGGTCGGCGGGCGCATGCCGGCCGCGCGACGGATCGCGCTGGTCGAGCGGGCGCGGGCCGAGGGCCTCCTGGTGATCGAGGACGACTACGACGGCGAGCTGCGCTACGACGTCGCCCCGCTGCCGTTGCTCGCCGCGCTCGGCCCGGACGTCGTCGCGCACGTCGGCACGGCCAGCAAGATCCTCACGCCGACGCTCGGGGTCGGCTGGCTGGTCGCGCCGCCCGCGGTGCGTGCGGCCGTGGCGGAGCGCCGGGAGCGGACCGGGTCGCGGCCCGCGCCGGCGGGGCAGCGGGTGTTCGCGGCCTTCGCCACCTCCGGCGACCTGGCCCGGCACCTGCGCCGGCTGCGCCGCGAGCTGGGGGAGCGCCGCCGGCTGCTGGTCGAGGCGCTGGCCGGCGTGTCGCTGCGGGGCGACCGGGCCGGCGCGCACGTCCTCGTCCCGTTGCCCGACGCGGCCACCGCCCGGGCCGTGCAGGCCGCGGCGGCCGACCGGGGGGTGGGCCTCGAGGTGCTGGAGCGGTACGCGGGCGCGGGGGCGCCGGGCGGGATCGTGATCGGGTACGCCGGGTCGACGCGCGCCGAGTTCGCCGCCGCGTTGCCGGTCCTGGCCGCGGTGCTCGACGGACGGGGCTCGGAGGGCTGACAGGGCTGTCGAACGGTCGTTAGTCTCGCGCGCGGAGTTCCCGCACCGGAGCGAGAGGCGACCGCGATGACGCGCACCCCCGTCGAAGTCCTCACCGACCACCTCAAGGCGCTCAACGCGCACGACGTGGACGCGATCCTCACCGACTACGCCCCCGACGCCGTGCTGATCACCCCGGGCGCCGCGCTGCAGGGGCACGAGGCGCTGCGCCAGGCCTTCGGCGGGCTGATCGAGCAGATGCCGAACTGCGTGTTCACCGAGAAGTCGGTCACCGAGGCCGACGGGGTGATCCTCCTGGAATGGGGGCTGGAGTCCGACGTCGCGACCGTGTCCGACGGCATCGACACCGTGGTGGTGCGCGACGGGCTGATCGTCGCGCAGACCGCCCGGTTCACGCCCCAGCCCCGCTGACGTCCGGTCCCCGCACACCACCGGCCCGCCTCCCCTCGGGACGCGGGCCGGTGGCGTGTGGTGGGTGTCAGTCCCCGGCGACGGGGGTGTTGCGCTGGGCCTGCCGGGCGGGTTCGGCCGGCTCGGCGGCCGCGCCGACGGCGCCGAGCCGCAGCTCGACGTCCGTGGTGCCGGCACCGGACAGCTCCACCCGCATGACCGCGGGCAGGTGCACGCTGGTGGTCACGGTGTAGGTGCCCGGCACGACCCGCGGGACCGTGAACCGGCCGTCCGCGCCGCTCGTGGCGGTGCCGACGACCTCGCCCGCCCCGTCGACCACGGTCACGAGCGCGTCGGGCAGGAGGCGCCCGTCCGGCCCGGTGACCGTGCCGCCCAGCCCGCCCCCGGCGTCGAGCACCAGCTCGACGGGGGTGGCGCCCTCGGCGGTCACGTGCACCGTGGTGGCCTTGGGCTCGTGCCCGGCCAGGGTCGCGGTGACGGTGGTGGTGCCGACCGGGATGCCGTCGAGGCGGAAGCGCCCGTCCTCCGCGGTGACGGCGCGGCCGACGAGCCGGCCAGTGCCGTCGAGCGCGAGCACCGAGACCTGCGGCGCCGGCCGGTCGCCCGCGCGGACCAGGCCGTGCACCGCGCCGTCCCCGCTGAGGTCGAAGTCCTGGGCCGCGCCCTTGCCGTTGAGCGCCACGGTGGCGACCTCGGGCCGGAAGCCCGGCGCGGTCGCGACCACCATGTACGTGCCGCTGGGCAGGCCGTGCAGGGCGTAGGTGCCGCCCTGGTCGACCTCGGCGCGGCCGACCTGCCGCCCGTCGGGCGCCGTGACCGTCACGACGCCGCCCGGGATGGCGGTGCCGTGCGGGGTGCGCAGCGAGCCGACGACGGTGCCCGCCTCCGGGACCGCCTCGGCGGCTCCGGCGAAGCCGGCGAGCGCGGCGCTCCCGACGGCCGGACCCACGGTGGGCAGCGGCGAGGTCGCGGTGTCGGTCCGCTCCTCGGTGTCGACCAGCTCGCCGCCCTCGGCCGCCAGCTCCGCGCCGACGGTCTCGGGGACCGGGGACGCCTGCCGGCGCCCGGTGAAGATCGACGCGACCGCGGCGACCACGCAGGCCGCGACGGCGAACCAGAACGCCGCGGTGAGGCCCTCGGAGAAGGGCTGCGAGATCAGGTTCGGGAAGAAGCTGCGCCCGGTGAGGAAGTTCGCCTGGTCGACCGGGATCCGGTCGAGGACGCCGCCGAGCAGCTCCTGGATCGGGTTGTAGCCGAGGAACGCGGCGAACAGCACGCCGACCGGCGGGAGGTCCGCGATGCGCGAGGCGTCCGCCGTCGGCACGCCGTTCTGCACCAGGCCGGTCTCCATGACCGTCGGCAGGTGCGTGGACAGGCCGGCGATCATCAGGCTGAAGAAGAAGCCGATCGACAGCACCATCGCGGCGTTCTGGAAGGTGGCCGTCATGCCCGCGCCGGCACCGCGGGCGTCGGCCGGCAGGCTGTTCATGATCTCGGCCCGGTTCGGCGAGGCGAACAGGCCCATGCCGATGCCGTTGACCAGCAGGATGACCGCGAAGGCCCAGTAGTCGAAATTGACCGGCAGGATCTCCAGCAGGACGAAGCTGACCGCGGTGATCACCATGCCGCCGGTGGTGAACCACTTGGCGCCCCACTTGTCCGACAGGATCCCGGACAGTGGCGCGGAGGCGAGGAAGCCGACGGTCAGCGGCAGCATGTAGATGCCGGCCCACAGCGGCGTCTGCTCGAAGCTGTAGCCGTGCTGCGGCAGCCAGATGCCCTGCAGCCAGATGATCAGCACGAACTGCAGCCCGCCGCGGCCGAGCGAGGCGAGCAGGTTCGCGAGGTTGCCGAGGGTGAAGGCGCGGTTGCGGAACAGCGAGAGCTCGAACAGCGGCGAGGCCACCTTCGTCTCGATGATCCCGAAGATCACCAGCACGACGATCCCGCCGATGATGCAGCTCAGCACCATCGGGCTGCCCCAGCCCATGACGCTGTCGCCGTAGGGCTGGATGCCGTAGGTGATGCCGATCAGCAGCACGATGAGGCCCACCGCGAAGGTGATGTTGCCCCACCAGTCCATCTTCGCCCGCACGCGGCGGCCGTTGTCGTGCAGCTTGTAGTAGGCCCAGAAGGTGCCGAACAGGCCGAAGGGCACCGACACGACGAACACCAGGTGCCAGTTCACCGGGCCCAGCAGGCCGCCGATCACCAGGCCCAGGAAGGAGCCGGCGATCGCGGCGACGCCGTTGATGCCCAGGGCGAGCCCGCGCTGGTTGACCGGGAACGCGTCGGTGAGGATCGCGCTCGAGTTCGCCATGAGGAACGCGCCGCCGATGCCCTGCACGATGCGCCAGGCGATCAGCCAGATCGCGGCGGCGTCGCCCTGCTGCCAGGTGACGGCCAGCAGGATCGACGAGATCGTGAAGACGGCGAAGCCGAGGTTGTACATCCGGACGCGGCCGAACATGTCGCCGAGCCGGCCGAAGCCGACCACGAGCACCGCGGTGACGACCAGGAAGCCCATGATCATCCACAGCAGGTAGCTGGTGTTCGACGACTCCAGCGGGTTGATCCCGATCCCGCGGAAGATGTCGGGCAGCGCGATCAGCACGATCGACGAGTTGATCGTGGCCATGAGCATGCCCAGCGTGGTGTTGGACAGCGCGATCCACTTGTAGCCGGGGCCGGGGTCGCGGACCTCCCCCGGTCGGTCGATGACGGCAGCCTGCTCGGCCGGCACGGTCTCTCCCCACGGACGACGATTAGTTGTCTCAGGCTAACCGTTTCGGCGTGCCACGGTCGAGCGCGAAGTTCCGCGACCGGGGGTGTGATGTCCCACAGTGGAGTCGAGCGACCACACTGCGTGAGACTCAGGCGTTGCCGTAGACCTTCGTCGGGGTGACGAGAACCGCGACGCGGCCTTCCTCGCGCATCACGCGGTCGTAGGTCTCCCAGTCGTCGTGCGTGCCGCCGGCCGCGGTGAACACCGCCCGGAGCAGCAGCCGCAGCTCCTCGGGATCGCTGTTGTCCGGGCCGATCAGCTCGCTCGTGCCGTCGACCGCGGCCCAGCGCCATCCCGCCCGCCACAGCACCGACGTGGCCGGCCGCGCCTGCAGGTTGCGCAGCTTCACGCGTCCGTACGTGACGTATCCGACCACCGGTGCGCCCGTCCGCGGGTGCTCGAGCACCCCGGCGTTGACGAGCGACGAGTGCGGGGTGCCGTCCTCCCGCACCACGCTGACCGACGCGAGCCCGTGCTCCTGCCCGACGATCCGCCGGGCCGCTTCCACATCCACGCTCATGCACCTCAGTGTGGACCCGGTCACCGACGAACCTGTGTCACGCTCGTGGCATGTCCGACCTGCTGTCCACAGCTCCCCGCGCACGGCTGCGCGACCTGCTCTCCGGGCCCGCCCCGCTCGTCGCCCCCGGCGCCTACGACGCCCTCTCCGCCCGGCTCGTCGAGCAGGCGGGCTTCGACGCCGTCTACATGACCGGCTTCGGGACGACGGCGAGCCTGCTCGGACGCCCGGACGTCGGCCTGCTGACCGGCACCGAGATGGCCGACAACGCCCGCCGGATCGTCGCGGCCGTCGACGTGCCGGTGATCGCCGACGGCGACACGGGCTACGGCAACGCGATCAACGTCCTGCGCACGGTGCAGACCTACGAGCAGGCCGGCGTCGCCGCGATCCAGCTCGAGGACCAGGTCACGCCCAAGAAGTGCGGCCACATGAGCGGCAAGGAGATCGTGCCGCTGCCGGAGATGCTCGGGAAGATCCGCGCGGCCACCGAGGCCCGCCGCGACCCGGGGTTCCTGATCATCGCGCGGACGGACGCCGTCGCCGTCGAAGGTGTGGACGCGGCGATCGCGCGGGCGAAGGCCTTCCGCGAGGCCGGAGCGGACCTGCTGTTCGTCGAGGCGCCCACCGCCGAGGCGGACATCGAGCGGATCGCCGGCGAGCTCGCCGGCATCGCCCCCCTCGTCTTCAACTGGGCGGAGGGCGGGAAGACCCCGCCGCTGAGCCTGGAGCGGATGACCGAGCTCGGGTTCCGGCTGGTCATCTACCCGATCGGCACGCTGCTCGCGGCCACCGCCGGCATCCGGTCGCTGCTGGAGACCCTGCGCAAGGACGGGACGCCGCAGGCCGCGCTGCCCGGCCTGCCCGCCTTCGACGAGTTCACCTCCCTCGTCGGCCTGCCCGAGGTGCGGGAGCTGGAGCAGCGTTTCCGCTGAGCCCTGTGCGAGCGAGCGGCGCTCTCGTTCAACAGGTGTGAACGAGAGCGCCGCTCGCCGGTACGGGGCCGGGGGTTCGGCGGGGCATGCGGCGGGCCGGTGGCCCGCCCGCCTACGCTCCCCGGTCATGAGCGTGCCCGCGAGCGAGTCCGCGTCCCGCCTCGACCGGATCCGGGTGGCCGTCGTCTTCGGCGGACGCAGCTCCGAGCACGCGATCTCGTGCGTCTCGGCGGGCAGCGTGCTGACCCATCTCGACCGCGAGCGGTTCGACGTCGTGCCGGTCGGGATCGCGCCCGACGGCGCGTGGGTCCTCGGCACGGACGACCCGGCGGCCCTGCGCATCCGGGACCGTGCGCTCCCGCAGGTCGACGCCACCGCCACGGCGCTCGCGCTGCCCGGCGACCCGACCCGGGGCGGCCTGCTGCGACTCGACCCGGGCCGCGCGGGCGAGGTGCTCGCGGGCGTCGACGTCGTCTTCCCGGTGCTGCACGGCCCGTTCGGTGAGGACGGCACCATCCAGGGCCTGCTCGAGATGGCCGGGCTGCCCTACGTGGGCGCCGGGGTGTTCGCCAGCGCCGCCGGGATGGACAAGGAGTTCACCAAGAAGCTCCTGGCCGCCGAGGGGCTCCCGGCGGGGAACCTCGTGGTGCTCCGGCCGCAGGCGCGGACCTTGTCGCCCGACGAGCGCGAGCGGCTCGGGCTGCCCGTGTTCGTCAAGCCGGCGCGGGCCGGGTCGTCCGTCGGCATCACCAAGGTGAGCGACTGGGCCGACCTCGACGCCGCGATCGCCACCGCCCGGGTGCACGACCCGAAGGTGCTGGTCGAGGCCGCGATCGTGGGGCGCGAGGTGGAGTGCGGGGTGCTGGAGCTGCCCGACGGCACGCTGCGCGCCTCGGTGCCCGCCGAGATCCGGCTCGTCGGCGGGGCCAGCGAGTTCTACGACTTCGAGGCCAAGTACCTCGACGACGTCTGCGAGTTCGACATCCCCGCCAAGCTCGACGACGCCGTCGCCGAGCGGCTTCGGGAGACGGCGATCGGCGCCTTCCGCGCCCTGGACTGCCAAGGCCTGGCCCGCGTGGACTTCTTCGTCGGCGAGGGCGGGGAGCTGACCGTCAACGAGGTCAACACCATGCCCGGCTTCACGCCCATCTCGATGTACCCGCGGATGTGGGCGCACACCGGCGTCGACTACCCCACGCTGCTCGCCACGCTGGTGGACACCGCCCTCGCCCGGGGCACCGGCCTGCGCTGAGCTCCCGACTCGCGGGTCCACATCTCCCGACTCGCGGGGGTTGGTCCGCGAGTCGGGAGTTCCTGCAGCGCGAGTCGGGACCTGCGGTCAGCGGACGGCGATGTCGGTGCGGGGGAGCGTGCGGGCGATCGCGTCGGAGACCGCCTGGACCGGACCGGTGCCGACGGCGGTGGGCGTCGTGAGCGCGACGTAGACCCCGCGGTCGACGGCCACGTACGTGACGAGCGTCGGCTGCGGGGTGCCGTCGGAGAGCGTGAGCCAGCTGACGCCGTTGACGTCCGTGAGACCGGACGTCGGCGTGAGCTCCTGCGGGCGGGGGAGACCGCAGCGCAGCACCACCGGTCGCGGCGCGGCCGCCCACGCGCGCGCCCCGGGCTGCACGGGCTCGGCGAGCGGCCGGGTGGGGAACGCCGGGTCGCCGGGGAGGTCGGCGGGCAGCGCCGCGAGCAGGCTCGTGCAGGCGGGGGAGGACGCGTCGGGGGCGTCGACCGGCGCGAGGGCGAGCGGGCCCGTCTCCGGGGCGGGGTCTGGCGCGTCGAACGCCCCGGCCCGCGCCGCGATCCCGAGCCCGGCCACGACCAGCGCGAGCAGGACCGGGAGCGCGATCGCGAGGACCACCGCCGGTCGTCGCAGGTCGGGGCCGTGCCTCGGACTGGTCGGGGAGGACATGGACGTGCTCGGTTCCGGGCGGTTCCGCTCAGCCCAGCTTGACCACCGGGCAGGTCAGGGTCCGGGTGATCCCCGAGACCCCCTGCACCCGCGCGACGACGAGCTGGCCCAGCTCGTCGACGTCGGCGGCCTCGGCGCGCACGATGACGTCGTAGGGTCCGGTGACGTCCTCGGCGGTGACGACGCCCGAGATGGCGCCGATCTCGGCGGCGACCGCCGCCGCCTTGCCGACCTCGGTCTGGATGAGGATGTAGGCCTGCACCACGGCGTGCCCCTTCCGGTTCTGCTTGGCTTGGAGACCCGCCGGACGGCGTCCGACGGGAAAGTCGGAAGGCAACGTACCTGAGGAGAGCCCGTGTCCCCATCGTCGCGCACCCCGTCGGGGGCCACCGAGGCGAGCGACACACCGAGCGAAGCAGACGAAACGCCCGCACTGGCCACGATCGGGGAGTTCGGGCTCATCGCGCGCGTGACCCGGGACCGGGTCCAGCCGCCCGCGACGCTGCTCGGCCCCGGCGACGACGCCGCGGTCGTGGCCCAGCCGGACGGTCGGGCCGTGGCGTGTGTCGACGTCCTCGTCGAGGGTGTGCACTTCCGGCTCGACTGGTCCGCGCCGGAGGACGTCGGGCGCAAGGCGGTCGCGGCCAACCTGGCCGACGTCGCGGCGATGGGGGCGGTGCCGACCGGCCTGCTCGTCGGGCTCGCCGCGCCGCGCGACACCCCCGTCGAGACGCTCGAGGGGCTGGCGGCCGGGATGTGGGCCGAGGCCGAGGTCGTCGGCGTCGGACTGGTGGGCGGCGACGTCGCCTCCTCGCCCACGCTCGTGGTCTCGGTGACCGCGCTCGGCTCGCTGGAGGGGCGGGCCCCGGTGACTCGTGACGGCGCCCGGCCCGGCGACGTCGTCGCCGTGTGCGGGCGGATCGGCTGGGCTGCCGCCGGGCTCGCCGTGCTGACCCGCGGCTTCCGGTCGCCGGGCGCGGTCGTCGACGCCCACCGCGCCCCCACCCCGCCCTACGGCGCCGGGCCCGCCGCCGCGCTCGCCGGCGCCACCGCGATGATCGACGTGTCCGACGGCCTGCTCGCCGACCTCGGGCACGTCGCCGCGGACTCGGGGGTGCGGATCGGGTTGCGCCGCAGCGCCTTCGAGGTGCCGGGCCGGCTGGCTGAGGTGGCGTCGGCGCTCGGCGTGGACCCGGTCGACTGGATGCTGACCGGTGGGGAGGACCACGCGCTGGCCGCGACCTTCCCGGCCGGCACCACGCTGCCCACGGGCTTCGTCGAGATCGGCGAGGTCCTCGAGGGGGAGGGCGTGGTCGTCGACGGCGAGCCCCACGCCGGTGCGCCCGGGTGGGAGCACTTCACCTGAGGGCGAGACGCGCGGCGGCGCGGTGAGGGGTGACGTCGCTGTGCGAGCCGGGGTCGCGTCGGCGAACGGGATCGGTCGCGCCGTGTGGTGCAGGAGCCGCTGTGGTGCGGCTGCTGCACCGCGGCGCGCTCAGCTCCGGCGGCGGAAGAGCCTCCGCAACAGGGTGTCCGGCTTGCCCGGCACGGAGCGTTGCGGGTTCGCGAACGGGCGGTCCGCGGGGTCGGCGGGCGCGATCGGCAGGGCGGGGATGGTCGCGGGCGCGGGAGGCGAGGAGATCGGCTGCAGCACCTTGGTCGACGGGCCGGAGGAGACAGGGACCGTCCGGAAAGGCCTCGGGCGCGGGGCGGGCGTCGGCCTCGATCCGGTGTCGGCGTCCGTGTGGGCCAGCTCGACGGTCGTTTCCAGGTCCGACGGCTCGTCGGGCCCGGCGGGAGCCGCGACCTGCGCCGCCTCCGGCTGCACTCCCGCCTCGTCAGCCGGCTCCTCGACGTCCGGCTGCTCGTCGCCCTGCGCCGCGGGCTCGATCCGCGACGCTCCCGCCTCCGCATCGGGCTCCGCCGCGCCGGCCGGGTCCGAAGGCTCCGCGACGAGATCTCCGGTCCCCGGCTCGTCGGCCTGCGCCTCGTCTGCCTGCACCTCGGCAGCCTGGTCGTCCGCGACGGCGCGGCCCTCGGTCGGCTCCTCCTCCGCGCCGGCCTTTTCGACCTCCGGCGCCGTCGGCTCCTCGGCGTCGTCCGCGACGGCGGCCGGCACACCCGCCGGCTCCTCGGAGGGCTCGACGGCCGCCGTGGCGGCCTCGCCCGCGTCCACCGGCTGCACCGGAGCCCCCGCCGCGGGCGTGTCGCGCGCGTCCGCGGCGGGGGTGGTGCGGGGGCGCGGGCTGGGACGGACCCGCAGGTAGGTGGTGCGCTCGGCGGGCCGGACCCCGGGCTCGTCCGTGGCGCTCGCCGGCGTGCCCGATGCTGCCGACTCCTCGGCGGTGCTGCGTCCCGACTTGCTCACGGCCCGGCTATCGGGCCCGCGCGCGACCCCGTTACGCGGTGGCGGCACTTCACCCGGCGACCGGTCGACCACGCACGGGCACCGGCCCGGGTTGTGAGTGCCGATAGTCGCCATAGCGACTATCGCCACTCACAGGGGCGGCGGGCGGGCGGGCGGTCGGGTACGCAGGAGCGGTGAACGCACGGTCCGCGTCGCTCGTCCTGGTCGGCCTGCTCGCGCTGTCGCTGAACCTGCGGGCGGCGCTGTCCGCCTACCCGCCGCTGCTGGGCGAGGTGCGCGAGGCCCTCGGGATCGCCGCCGGCACGGCGGGGGCGGCGCAGACCGGCGCGATCCTCGCGATGGCCGTCGGCTCGTTGATCGGTCCGCGGGTCGGGGCCCGGTTCGGGGCCGTGCGGGCGCTCGGCGGGTCGGTCGGGCTGGTCGCACTCGGCAGCCTGGTCCGCGGGGTCCCGGCGCTGGCCGCCCTCTTCGCCGGGACGCTGGTGATCGGCCTGGGGATCGGCGTCGCGGGCGTGCTGCTCACCGCGGTGGTGAAGGAGCGGCTCGCCGCCCGGGCGGGCGCGGTGAGCGGCGCGTACGTCGTCGCGATGATGCTGGGGTCGACGATCGTCAGTGCCCTGGCCGTGCCGGTGGCCGTCGCGCTGGGCGGCTGGTCGTACTCCCTGGCGCTGTGGGCGGTGCCCGCCCTGCTGGCCGTCGCCGTCTGGGCCGCGATCATGCGCGGCGACGCCGGCGCGCGCAACGGATCGGCGACGACCCCGCGCCGGCTGCCCTGGCGCGACCCCTTCGCCCGCCTCACCGCGATGTACCAGTCCGGGGTGTCGCTCACCGTCTACGGCTCGCTGACCTGGGTCGCGCCGGCCTACGTCGACCGCGGCTGGAGCCCCGCCACCGCCGGCCTGCTCATCGCGGTGTGGAGCGTGGCGCAGATGCCGTCGGCGCTGATCGTGCCGACCCTCGCCGACCGGTCCGGGCACTTCCGGCGGTGGGCGCTGCTCATGGCGTCGTGCGTGGTCGTGGCGGTGCTGGGGATGGTGCTGCTGCCCGAGCCGCCGCTGGTGGGCCCGTGGCTGTGGGTCGCGCTGATCGGGATCGGCTGCGGCGCAGGTTTCCCGCTCGGACTGTCGGTGATCGCACACCGGACCCCCGATCCGGCGGCGAGCGCGGCGACGAGCGGGCTCGCCCTCGGCGTCGGGTACACCGTCGCAGGGCTGGGGCCGCTGCTGATGGGCGTGCTCGTCGACCTGACGCACGGTTACGCCGCGGCGCTCCTGGTGCTGCTCGGGGCCGCGCTGCTGCAGATCGTCGCGACGATCGGGATCGGCGACCACCGGCGCGAGGCCGCCCCCAGGAGCCCCTGAGAAATCCGGGCACGACGCACGGACGGCGCCGCTACGCTGCCGCCGTGCCCTTCCTTTGACGCACGTCCCGCCCCCTGCCGCCGGCCGCCCGCGGTCCGGCGCGCCTCGTCGTCGGCTGGGCCCTGCTCGCCGACGCCGTGCCGCTCTACCCCCTCTACGCGCTCTTCTTCGCCGAGCACGGCATGTCCGGGGCGGAGATCTCCGCGCTCTTCGCGGTCTGGTCGGTCACGGGCCTGGTCGCGGAGGTGCCGTCGGGTGCCCTGTCCGACCGGTTCTCCCGGCGGCAGGTGCTCGCCGCGGGCGGGGTCCTGCAGGCCGTGGCCTACGCGCTGTGGCTGCTCGCGCCCGGCTTCCCCGGGTTCGCTGCGGGGTTCGTCGTGTGGGGAGTGGGGACCTCACTGTACAGCGGCACGGTCGAGGCACTGGTCTACGAGGTCCTGAGCGCCGCGGACGCGGCCGACCGGTACGCGGGGGTCCGCGGCCTCGTCACGGCGGCCGGGCACGCCGTACAGGTGCCCTCGGCGGCCGCCGCGACCGTCCTCGTCGCGACCGGCGGGTACGCGCTGGTCGGTTGGGTGAGCGTCGGGACCTGCCTGGCCGCCGCCGTCCTGACCTTCGCGTTCCCCGACCCGCCGCGCGCGGGTCCGCCCGAGGACGACGCGGACGAGGACGAGCCGGACGAGCCCGCCGAGGACCTCACCTACTGGCAGACCCTGCGCGCGGGGCTCGCCGAGGCCGTCGGCAGCCGTGCGGTCCGGGGCGCCCTGCTCGCGGCCGCGCTGGTCGGCGGGGTCGACGCGCTGGAGGAGTACTTCCCGCTGATCGTCGGACAGCAGGAGGCGGTGGCGCTCGTCGCCGTGCCCGGTCTCCTGGTGCTGGTCGCCCTCGCCGGCGCGGCCGGTGCCGCCCTGGGCGGGCGGGCCGGCGTCCTGCGCGGGCGCGGGCTCGCGACGCTGCTGTTCCTGGCCGCCGCCGCGCTGCTGGCGGCCGGGCACGGGGGAGCGGTCGGCCTGGCCGCCCTCGGCGCGTACTACGCCCTGCAGCAGTGCGCCCAGGTCGTCACGGACACCCGGGTGCAGGAGCGGCTCTCGGGCCGGGCCCGCGCCACGTCGACCTCGGTCTCGGCGCTCGGCACCGAGGTCGTCGCGCTCGCGGTGTTCGCGACCTGGGGCCTCGGCGGGACGCCGGCGGTCGCCGTCGGCCTGCTGGCCCTTGCCCCGGCGGTGTGGTGGCTGCTGCGGCGCGCGTGAGCTCAGCCGGCGAAGCCGGGCACCCACCGCTCCACGAGGCCGCGGGCTGCCACGGTGCAGTCGAGCCGGGCCAGGATGTTCATCCACCCCGAGAGCACCCGCATGACCAGCGCGTACTCGGGCGGGAAGGACAGCGCGCGGCCGGTGTCGCGGTAGGCCCGGTTGGTCGGGTTGGCCACCCGGGCGCCCTGCCGCGCGATCCACGCCTCGGTGAAGTGGAACGTCTCGACGCGCAGCGGGTCGGCCAGTGCGCCCACCCAGCGGAGGACGTCGGCCGTCTCGGCCCCGGGAGCGAGGAAGCCCTCGGCGCGCAGGAGCCGGTCGAGCCCGTCGGAGTCCTGCTCCGCGGTGAGCCTGAGGATCCGCACGAGCACCGGCGGGATCCCGTCCGGCAGGGTCGCGGCGGCCCCGAAGTCGATCATGCCGAGCCCGCTGCCGTCGGCCAGCACGAGGAAGTTGCCGGGGTGCGGGTCGGCGTGCAGCAGCCCGACCCGGGCGGGCGAGGCGAACATCGTCTCGACGACGGTGTGCCCGAACCGGTCCCGGTCCGCCTCGGTGCCGCGCCCGCCGAGCAGCTCCCGCAGCGGGAACCCGTCGAGCCATTCGGTGACCAGCACCTTCGGCGCCGACGCCACCACCCGCGGGATGCGCAGGCCCGGCCAGTCGGCGAAGCCTGCCGCGAAGGCGCGCTGGCGGTCCGCCTCGAGCCGGTAGTCGACCTCCTCCATCGTCCGCTCGCGCAGCTCGCGGACCAGGGCGCGGGCGTCGAGCGCAGGGAAGATCGCCCCGAACAGCCGGGAGAACCGCTCCAGGGTGCGCAGGTCGGAGTCGAGGGCGAGGTCGGCGCCCGGGTACTGCACCTTGACGGCGACGTCCCGGGGCCGGCCGTTCGACCCCCGCCAGACGGCCCGGTGCACCTGGCCGATGCTCGCGGCGGCGCGCGGCTCGTCGTCGAACTCCGCGAACCGCTCCCGCCAGCCGCGGCCCAGCTGCTCGGCGAGCATCCGGTGGACGTCCGCGACCGGCATCGGCGGGCTCGACGTCTGGAGCTTGGCCAGGGCCTCCTGGTACGGCCCGGCGATCTCGGCGGGGATCATGGCGTCGTAGACCGACAGCGCCTGCCCGAGCTTCATCGCCCCGCCCTTGAGCGAGCCGAGCACGGCGAAGAGCTGTTCGGCGTTGCGGGCGAGGGTGGTGGCGGTGACCTCGTCCGCGTCGGCCCCGGCGAGGGTGCGACCCCATCCGCTGACGGCCCGGCCGGCGAACGTGAGGGGCAGCGAGGCGAGCCGCGCGGAACGGCCGAACCCGTTGCGGGGGACGCCCCGGTCCGCCCTCTCGTCCGCCATCACACCCCTCCCCGCGACCCACGGTGACCCTACTGTCACGCGGCGGGAGCGCACGGCGGCACCCGGTCCCGTCCGAGCCCGCGTTCCCCGACCGTGGGGCGTCATGCCCGTGGGCGGGTGGCCGGGAGGTGGGTACCGTGCCCCGTTCGTGGTGGTGGACGGCGCCACGGGGCCGCTGGACGGGCGGGTCAGGGCGGCCCTCGCCGCCTCGCACCTGCGCGGGCTGCCTCCCGGACTCACCGGCGAGCTGCTGGCGGGCGCGCGCTGCGTCGGTGTGTCGGCGGGCGACACGATGCACCGCGTCGGCGAGGACGAGCGCCACGTCGAACTGGTCGTGCGGGGTCTGGTGCGGGTGCACGCGAGTGCGCCCGACGGCCGCACGCTCACCGTCAGGTACTGCCCGATGGGTGCGCTGATCGGGACCCTGTCCCTCTACGCCGAGCCGTTCGTCATGCCGGTCACGACCCAGGCGGTGGTCGACTCGGAGCTGCTGGCGATCCGGCCGGGGGTGGTCCGCGGGCTCGCCGACCGGGACGTCCGGGTGGCCCGGGCGCTCCTGCACGAGCTGAGCGAGCGCGCCACGGCCTTCGCCGCGGAGATCAGCGGGTCGGCCTTCTCCACCGTCCGGCAACGCGTCGGCCGGCACCTGCTCGACCTCGCCGCGCAGTGCCAGCGGGGTCCCGACCTCGTCGCCCCGATCAGCCAGCAGGAGCTGGCCGACGCCGTGGGCACCGTCCGGGAGGTGGTGGTCCGCACGCTGCGCGAGCTGCGCCGGGAGGGGGTGCTCGAGACCGGCCGTCACGGCGTCCGGATCCTGGCGCCGGAGCGCCTGTCGGCGGAGGCCCTCCGGCCGCCGGACGGGTGGAACTCAGGTCCCTGACCGGCGACGACCACCCGCCTACGGTCTCGGGATGGATGACTGTGTGGTCATCGGAGCGGGCCCGGCCGGACTCGCGGCCAGCATCGCGCTCGGCCACCGCGGGATCGACCACGTGGTGCTGGAGCGAGGCGTCGCCGGCCGGACCTGGTGCACGCAGCGATGGGACTCGCTGCGGCTCAACAACCCGGGCTGGATGAACCCGATGCTCGGCGCGCAGCCGGCGGGCTCGTACCTGACCGCCGCTCAGGTGTGCCGGCGCTTGGAGCACCTGGCCGCGCGGTGTCCCGTGCGCGAGCAGGTCCCGGTGACCTCCCTGGCGCCGAACGGCGGCGGGTGGCTGCTCCGCACCGGCGACGGGCACGTGCACGCGCGCACCGTCGTCGTGGCCACGGGCGGGGAGAACGTCCCCCGCACACCCCGCGCCGCCGGGCTGCTGCCGTCCGGGATCCTCCAGCTCCACGCGGCGGCCTACCGCCGCCCGGAGCTGCTGCCTCCCGGCGCGGTGCTCGTCGTGGGCAGCGCACAGTCGGGCTACCAGATCGCGGAGGAGCTGCTCGACGCCGGACGGCGGGTCGTCCTCGCGACCTCTCGCGCCGGTCGCGCCCCCGCCCGGCACGCCGGGCGGGAGACCGTCGAGTGGCTCGCCGAGAGCGGGTTCTTCGACCAGCGCCCCGACGACCTGTCCGACCCGTCGGTCCTGCACGCACCGCAGCCGCTGCTCGCCCCCGGCGGTCGCAGCGCCAGCCTGCAGACCCTGGCCAGGCGGGGCGCCGTCCTGACGGGCCGGCTCATCGGCATCGACGGCCGGCGGCTCCGCTTCGACGACAGCACCGCGGCCACCATCGGCGCCGCCGACGCGTTCGCCGCACGGATCAGGACACTGCTCGACGAGCACCTCCGGCGCACCGGTCGCGCCGTGCCCGCCCCGGAGCCCGACCCCGCCGACGAGCCGGTGGCCATCACCCCGCCGACGAGCCTCGACCTGGGCGCCACCGGGGTCGGGGCGGTGATCTGGTGCACCGGGTACACGGGGGACTTCTCGTGGCTGCACCCCGTGCTGCGCGGCGCCGGCCGGCCGGTGCGCCGCGGTGCCGCGGGAGCGCTCCCGGGCCTCTGGTACCTCGGGCTGCGGTGGCTGCTCCGCCGTTGCTCGGGCAACTTCCTCGGCTTCCCGGCGACGCGGCCACGGTCGCCGACGAGGTCGCGCGGACGCTGCACGGGAACGGCACGGGAACCCGGCGCCCGCGCCGACCCCGCCCGGCCGCGCACGACGTCCTCCGCACCACGTGAACGGGCCTCAGGGCGCCGCTGCCAAGAGGGCGGCGCGGCGGTCGAGGAGGGCGTCGGCGACCGGCCCCCGACCGGCGGCGGCCACGGCCGGCGCGTAGGCGTCGAAGAACTCGACGTACACGCCGACCAGGTGCGCACGGAGGTCGCGGATCGCAGCAGCGGCGTCGTCGATGCCCGACTCGCGCCACCGCATGGCGGCGTGTGCGAGCGGCGCATGGGCTCCCTGCTGCCGATACCAGGTCGCGGCGGCGCCGTTGTGGCCCATGCGGCCGGACGCCAGCGTGTAGAGGAAGCGGATCGGGAACAGCGCCGCCTTGCTCGCCGCCCGCGGTCCGGCGGCCACCTGCTCCTCCGGCCGGTGCAGGGCGGCGAGGTAGGCCGGGTCGAACCTCTCGACGGCGAACTGCGCCGCCTCCACGACGAGCGTCGTCCGGCCGGGCCGGGCCGCGCCGCCCCGCTCGTCCACCCCGAAGAGCAGGCGTCCGTCGTCGAGGAGGTCGAGCCGGTCCACCGCCGGGAGCCGCGAGCGCGGGCCGGCCCCGCGCCGGACGCCGTGCCAGTCCGACCAGAAGACCGACAGGCGTTCCGCGAGCGGGTTCCCCGCCCGTTCGACGGTCGCCCGCCGGATGTCGGCGACGCGGTCGCCGATGTCGTCCGGGAGCGCGTCGAGCACCAGCGCCAGGTCGATGTCGCTCGCGAGCGGGGCGAAGCCGCCGTGGGCCAGGCTGCCCAGCGCGAACGCGGCGCTCAGGTGGTCGCCCAGGACCTCGCGCGCCACGGCGGTCGCCGTCCGCAGCACCTGCTCACCGCCCTCGCGGTCCGCGCGGTCCTCGCGGTCCTCGCCGGCCATCCCGGCACCCTCGCACGATCCGCCGTCGCCGGATACGGCTCAGGGCCCACCGCGGCCGTCAGTCGGGGATCGCCCCGATCAGCTTCTCCAGGGTGTTCCAGTTGCGTCCGGTGGTCGGCACCTTCCAGGCTTTGCGCACGAACGCGGCAACGTCCGGGGAGTTCGAGATCCCGTCCGGGCACCACTGGTAGATCAGCCCGCCGCGCACGACGATCCGGTCCGGGTCGAGCTCGGCGGGGCTCGGCGCGCCGGGCGGGGGCTCGCCGAAGCGCCAGAGCACCAGCATCCGGGACCCGTTGTCGGCAACGTCACGTAAGGGGTGTCCGTCCGCCGCGGCCTGCAGGTCGGCGCGGGTCAGCGCCAGCACCCTGATCTCGGTGCCGTACCGCTCGGCGAGGGCCTGCTCGACCCGCTCGGCGACGACCGCGGCGGGCTCGTCGGCGGCGAGGACGGCGTTGCCGCTCTGCAGCAGCGTCCTGACCTGCGTGTACCCGAGGCCCGTGAGCATCTCGCGCAGCTCCGCCATCGCGACCTTCTTGTTGCCGCCGACGTTGACGCCCCGCAGGAGCACCGCGTAGCCCGACACGGGCGGGAACCTACACCCGCCCCGGCGACCCGACCGCTCACCGCACACGGAGCGCATCCGGCTGACCTCAGGGACGGGACGGGGGTGTTCCCCCGTGACCCTGCTGTGACGTTCTGGGAGTGTGGACCGAGTACTCGGCGAGACCCCGTGGGAAGGACCCCCCTCGTGCAGCTTCTCGACGCCGGCGCCCTCGTGGCGCTCTTCGACGCCGTGCTGCACAGCGTGTGGCTGCTACCGGTGCTCGCGGTGCTCATCGCGTTCGACGGCCCGTTCCCCGTGCTGCCCAGCGAGACGCTGCTGACGGTGGGCGCGGCGGCGGCGTTCGGCACCGGCGACGTCGTCGGCGTGCTCGGGCTGTTCCTCGCGTCGATGGTCGGCTCGATGCTCGGCGACGTGGCCGTGTACACCCTCGGCCGGAGCTCGAACCGGCTCCTGCGCGGCGCGGGCCAGAAGGACGACGGGCTGGGCGCGTGGGTCCGGCGCAACCTCTGGAGCAGGCCGATCGTCGCCTGCGTCGGCGCGCGGCTCGTCCCCGGCGGTCGGCTGGTGAGCACCGCCGCCTGCGGCCGCGTACGGCTGCCGGTGCGGATGTTCCTGCCCGCCACCGCGGCCAGCTCGGCCATCTGGGGCGTCTACATGCTGCTGGTCGGCGCGGTGCTCGGCCCGATCACGAAGGGCAACCCGCTGCTCTGCCTCGCCGCCGGCATGATCATGGCCGTGGTCACGGCGGGCGGCTTCGAGGCCGCCCGGCGCATCCGCCGCCGGGTGCTGGCCCGTCGTGCGGCCGCCACCGTCGCCCCGGTCGCCACTCCGGAGCCCGCGCTGGCGCGCTGACCCCGTTCCACGCCTGCGGCCCGTCTCACGCTGAGACGGGCCGCGCGTGTGTATGGGCCGACAATGATCGGGTGCGCGACGAGGCGTGGGTGGTCGAGGTGGGCGAGAAGAACGCGGCCTGGTTGGCCACGGAGAGCCGGACGGCGCGGCTGGCCCGCGAGTACCGGCCCGTCGACCTGGGGGACGGCAGGGTGCGCTACAGCGCCCGGGCGCTGGGTGCGGCGCGCGAGCTCGGCGAGGAGGAGGACGGCTTCCTCACCGACGACGCCGACGGCCTCCGGGTCTGGATCGGCGACGACGCCTTCGAGCTCGACCGCGAGTAGCGCACAGATTCGAGAGCACCGCTCTTGACGGGACGGCGGTCCTGCGGTTCACTCGTTGTTATCGAGAGAGCACCGCTCTCGAATCAGACGAGGAGTCACGATGATCGAACCGCAGCAGCGCTACCTGGCCCCGAAGAGCGGCACCGCCGTGTTCAACCGGGTCGTCGCCGCGCTGACCCGGGCCGGGATCAGTGTCATGGGCAGTCGCGTGCTGGCCGTGCGCGGCCGCACGAGCGGACAGTGGCGCACCACGCCGGTGAACCTGCTGGAGGTCGAGGGGGAGCGGTACCTGGTCGCGCCCCGCGGCCACACGCAGTGGGTGCGGAACCTCCGGGCCGCGGGCACCGGCGAGCTGCGCCTCGGCCGGCGGGTCGAGACGTTCACCGCCGTCGAGCTCGACGACGACGAGAAGCTTCCGGTCCTGCGCGAGTACCTGCGGAAGTGGGCCTGGGAGGTCGGTGCCTTCTTCGAGGACCTCGACAAGGACTCGCCCGACGACGCGCTCCGCGCGGCCGCCCCGGGATTCCCCGCCTTCCGCATCCGGTGACGATGCTGTCCGGTGCCGGTGGGGGCTCCCCAGTCCACCGGCACCGGTGTCGGGTTCAACGCGGCGGGCCGCCCGGGGTTTCGGTCGGAATCCCACGAACCCCACCAGTCCCGCCGAACGTGGCACGAGATGCGCCGATCGGTCGTTCCGGCGCCGGACTGCGTGCCGCGGCAACGACCTCCCGATGATCGCGCAGCGGCGACCGTGCGGCGCCGGACCGGATCTTCCGGACAACCCTCCCGACGCCCGGCGGGCCGCGGGGGCAGGCGCTAGGTTCGTTTTGTGGTGGAACGCACCGGGGCCGACGGCCCCGCTTCCGCCGGCGACCCGGAGCGCGAACGCGCGAACGAGGGTGGTTCCGGCGGCGAGAGCACCCGCACCGTCCTGATCGCCGGCGCCGCGAACGCCGCGATCGGCGTACTGAAGCTGGTGGCGGGCCTGCTGACGGGCTCGTCGGCGATGCTGGCCGAGGCCGCCCACTCCGTCGCCGACACCACCACCGAGGGCCTGCTGCTGGCCGCGCTGCGCCGCTCGGTCCGCCGGCCCGACCGTCGCCACCCCTTCGGCTACGGCAAGGAACGCTTCTTCTGGGCGCTGATCGCCGCCGTCTCGATCTTCGTGTCCGGCGGGGTGTTCGCGATCTACGAGGGCGTGACGACGATCCTCGGCGAGAGCGCCGAGCAGACCCTCGCCTGGGTCGCGTACGGCGTGCTGGGGGTGTCCTTCCTGCTGGAGGGCACCTCGTGGCTGCAGGCGGTGCGCCAGGTGCGGGGCGAGGCGGCAGCCGAGGAGACGACCTTCTTCCGCTGGCTGCGCGGGACCGACGACCCCACCGTCAAGACCGTGTTCTTCGAGGACAGCGCGGCGCTGATCGGCCTGCTGCTCGCGTTCGCTGGCGTCGGGCTGCACCAGCTGACGGGGTCGGGCGTGTGGGACGGGGTCGCGTCGCTGCTGATCGGGCTCCTGCTGGCCTGCGTCGCCTACATCCTGGGGCGCACCAACAAGGGCCTGCTGATCGGCCGACAGGCGAACCTGCGGCTCGTCACCGCGATCCGTCGGGCCCTGCAGGACCGGCCCGAGATCGAGGCGGTGGTGGACCTGCTGACCATGCAGCTCGGCACGGACAGCGTGCTGCTCTGCGCCCGCCTGGACTTCGACGACGCGCTCGGTGCCGCGGACGTCGAGCGCGCCTGCGTGGAGATCGACGGCGAGCTGCGCGAGCGCTTCACCGACCTCGCCGAGATCTTCCTCGAACCCGTCCCGCGGACCGACCCGGTCATGCGCGGGCGGGTGCTGGATCGCTACGGCCGCACCCTCGCCCCCGACGCCTGACACGAACGGCACTCTCGCTCGCACCTACTGCGCGAGGGGCCCGTTCACCGTCTCCGGCCCCGAACGCACGAACGGCGCTCTCGCTCATCAGGTGTGAGCGAGAGCGCCGTTCGTCACGACGAAGCCGGGATCAGGCGATCTGACGGTCCGTGGGGTTGATCGGGCGCGGGAGGACCTCGCGGCCGGTCAGGAAGGCGTCGACCCCCGCGGCCGCGGAGCGGCCCTCGGAGATCGCCCACACGATCAGCGACTGGCCGCGGCCCATGTCGCCGGCGACGAACACGCCGTCGACGCTGGACATGTAGTTCTGGTCCCGCGCGACGTTGCCGCGCTCGTCCAGCTCCACGCCCAGCTCGGAGAGCAGCTTGCCCTTCTCGGGGCCGACGAAGCCCATCGCCAGCAGGACCAGGTCCGCCGGGATCTCCTTCTCGGTGCCCTCGACGGGGTCGAAGCCCCGCTCGCCGCGGGTGACCTCGACGAGCCGCAGCGCCTTGACCTTGCCGTGGCCGTCGTCGACGAACTCGGTGGTGTTGACCGAGAACAGCCGCTCGCCGCCCTCCTCGTGCGCCGAGGAGACCCGGTAGACCATCGGGTAGGTCGGCCAGGGCATGCCCTCGGTGCGGTGCTCCGGGGGCGTCGGCATGATCTCGAGCTGGGTGACCGACGCGGCCTTCTGCCGGTGCGAGGTGCCCAGGCAGTCGGCGCCGGTGTCACCGCCGCCGATGATCACGACGTGCTTGCCCTCGGCGGTGATCGGCGGGGCGTCGAGGTCGCCCTGCTGCACGTGGTTGGCCCACGGCAGGAACTCCATCGCCTGGTAGATGCCCTCGAGCTCGCGGCCCTTGGCCGGGATGTCCCGCCACGCGGTGGCCCCGCCGGCGAGCACGACGGCGTCGTACTCCTCGCGGAGCTGCTCGGTGGTGACGTCGACCCCGACGTCGACCGAGGCGCGGAAGTGCGTGCCCTCGGCCTGCATCTGCTCGAGCCGCCGGTCGAGCCGGGCCTTCTCCATCTTGAACTCGGGGATGCCGTAGCGGAGCAGCCCGCCGATCCGGTCCGCCCGCTCGAACACGACGACCTCGTGCCCGGCGCGGGTGAGCTGCTGCGCGGCAGCCAACCCGGCCGGCCCGGAGCCGACGACGGCGACCCTCTTGCCGGTCTTGGCCTGCGCGACGACCGGGGTCACCCAGCCCTCGTCCCAGGCCCGGTCGATGATCTCGACCTCGACCTGCTTGATGGTGACGGCGTCGTCGTTGATCGCGAGCACGCACGCCGCCTCGCACGGGGCGGGGCACAGCGTCCCGGTGAACTCCGGGAAGTTGTTGGTGGCGTGCAGCCGCTCGATCGCCTCGCGCCAGTCCTTGCGGTAGACGAGGTCGTTCCACTCGGGGATGAGGTTCCCCAGCGGACAGCCCTGGTGACAGAACGGGATGCCGCAGTTCATGCAGCGGCCCGCCTGCTTCTCCAGCGTCGCGCGCGGGAAGTCCTCGTAGACCTCGCGCCAGTCCATCAGGCGCAGGTCGACGGGCCGGCGCTTCGGGGTCTCGCGCGGAGTGGTCAGAAAGCCCTTCGGGTCACCCATGTGCGGCCTCCATGATCGCCGCGTTGACGTCGCGGCCATCCTTCTCTGCCTGCTCGCGGGCCTGCAGGACGCGCTTGAAGTCCTTCGGCATGATCTTGCCGAAGCGCTCCACCGCGACGTCCCAGTCGGCGAGCAGGGCGCGGGCGACCGGGGAGTCGGTCTCCGCGTGGTGCTTCTCGACGTACGTCCGCAGGAACTCGCGGTCCGCGTCGTCGAGCGGGTCCATGTCGACCATCTCGGGGTTGACCCGCTTGGCCAGCGTCCGGTCGCCCGCCTCGAGGTCGAGCACGTAGGCGATGCCGCCGGACATGCCGGCCGCGAAGTTGCGGCCCACCTTGCCCAGCACGACCACCCTGCCACCGGTCATGTACTCGCAGCCGTGGTCGCCCACGCCCTCGACGACCGCCACGGCGCCGGAGTTCCGGACGCAGAAGCGCTCGCCGACGATGCCGCGGATGAACATCTCGCCGGACGTGGCCCCGTACAGGATCACGTTGCCCGCGATGATGTTCTCCTCGGCCGTGAACGGCGCCGACGGGTCGGGCCGCAGGATCAGCCGGCCGCCGGACAGGCCCTTGCCGAAGAAGTCGTTCGTGTCGCCGACCATCCGCAGCGTGATGCCCTTCGGCACGAAGGCGCCCAGCGACTGCCCGGCCGAGCCGGTCAGCGTGACGTCGATCGTGTCGTCCGGCAGACCCTCGCGGCCCCACTTCTTCGTCAGCTCGTAGCCGAGCATGGTGCCGACGGTCCGGTTGACGTTGCGCACCGGCAGGTCCAGGCGGACCGTGTCGCCGCTCTTCAGCGCGCCCTCGGCCAGCTGGATCATCGTGTTGTCCAGCGCCTTCTCCAGGCCGTGGTCCTGCGCCTGGGTGCGGTGCCGGGAGGCGCCCTCGGGCAGCTCCGGAGCGTGGAAGATCGGCCGGAGGTCCAGGCCCCGGGTCTTCCAGTGGTGCAGCGCCGCGTCGGTGTCGAGCACCTCGGCGTGGCCCACGGCCTCCTCGATGCTGCGGAAGCCCAGCGCCGCCAGGTGCTCGCGCACCTCCTCGGCCACGAACCGCATGAAGTTGACGACGTACTCGGGACGTCCGTCGAACTTCTCGCGCAGCGTCGGGTTCTGCGTCGCGACGCCGACCGGGCAGGTGTCCAGGTGGCAGACGCGCATCATGATGCAGCCGCTGACCACCAGCGGGGCCGTGGCGAAGCCGAACTCCTCGGCGCCCAGCAGGGCGGCGATGACGACGTCCCGGCCGGTCTTCAGCTGGCCGTCCGTCTGCACGACGATCCGGTCCCGCAGGTTGTTGGCCAGCAGCGTCTGCTGGGTCTCGGCCAGGCCGAGCTCCCACGGGCCGCCCGCGTGCTTGATCGAGGACAGCGGCGAGGCGCCGGTGCCGCCGTCGTGGCCCGAGATGAGCACGACGTCGGAGAAGGCCTTCGCCACGCCCGCCGCGACCGTCCCGACGCCGACCTGGCTGACCAGCTTCACGTGGATGCGGGCCCGCGGGTTGGCGTTCTTCAGGTCGTGGATGAGCTGCTTGATGTCCTCGATCGAGTAGATGTCGTGGTGCGGCGGCGGGGAGATCAGGCCCACGCCGGGCGTGGAGTACCGGGTCTCGGCGATCCACGGGTAGACCTTGCTGCCGGGCAGCTGGCCACCCTCGCCGGGCTTGGCGCCCTGCGCGATCTTGATCTGGATGTCGTCCGCGTTCACGAGGTACTCGCTCGTGACACCGAAGCGGCCGGACGCGACCTGCTTGACCGCGCTG
This sequence comes from Pseudonocardia sp. NPDC049154, assembly GCF_040648315.1. Lineage (NCBI taxonomy): Bacteria > Bacillati > Actinomycetota > Actinomycetes > Pseudonocardiales > Pseudonocardiaceae > Pseudonocardia > Pseudonocardia sp. NPDC049154. The sequence goes on along the minus strand of NZ_JBEZDN010000037.1, from coordinate 15,442 downwards.
CGCCGGGAGTCGCCGTTGGCGTCCGGGGTGAAGCGGTCCGGGTCCTCGCCGCCCTCACCGGTGTTGGAGCGTCCGCCGAGCCGGTTCATCGCGATGGCGAGGGTCTCGTGCATCTCCTGGCTGATCGAGCCGTAGGAGATGGCGCCCGTGCCGAACCGCTTGACGATCGACTCGACCGGCTCGACCTCGTCGATCGGCACCGGCGAGCGCACGCCCTCCTTGAAGGAGAACAGCCCGCGCAGCGTCATCAGCCGCTTGGCCTGGTCGTCGACCGCCTTCGTGTACTCCTTGAAGATCTCGTACCGGCCGGAGCGGGTCGAGTGCTGGAGCTTGAACACGGTCTGCGGGTTGAACAGGTGCAGCTCGCCCTCGCGCCGCCACTGGTACTCGCCGCCGACGGCGAGCGCGCGGTGACTGGCCCGGGTGCCGTCCGCCGGGAAGGCGCGCCGGTGGTGCTTGAGCGCCTCCTCGGCGAGCACGTCGAAGCCGACGCCGCCCAGCCGCGAGGTGGTGCCGGTGAAGCAGGTGTCGACGACCTCCTGCCCCAGCCCGACCGCCTCGAAGATCTGCGCGCCGGTGTAGGAGGCGACGGTCGAGATGCCCATCTTGGACATCGTCTTGCGCACGCCCTTGCCCAGCGCCTTGACCAGGTTCTTCGCCGCCGTCTTGGCGTCGACGCCCGGGATGTCGCCCCGCTCGGCGAGGTCCTCGACGGTCGCCATCGCCAGGTACGGGTTGACCGCGGACGCGCCGTAGCCGATCAGCAGCGCGATGTGGTGCACCTCGCGGGCGTCGCCGGACTCGACGACCAGCCCGACCTGCGTGCGGGTGCGCTCGCGCACCAGGTGGTGGTGCACCGCGCCGGTGAGCAGCAGCGACGGGATCGGTGCGTGCTCCGGGTCGACGCCGCGGCTGGACAGCACGATCAGCCGGGCGCCGTTCTGGATCGCCTCGGAGACCTCGCCGCGGATCTCCTGGAGCCGCCGCAGCAGGCCCTCGCCGCCCTCGGCCGCCTTGAAGACGCCCTTGACGGTGTAGGTCGCGAAGCCCGGGAGGTCGCCGTCGTCGTTGACGTGGACGATCTTGGCGAGATCGTCGTTGCCCAGCACGGGGAACGGCAGCACGATCCGCCGGCAGTTCGCCGGGCCGGCCTCGAGCAGGTTCTGCTCCGGGCCGAGCAGCGAGCGCAGCGAGGTCACGAGCTCCTCGCGGATCGCGTCCAGCGGCGGGTTCGTGATCTGCGCGAACAGCTGGATGAAGTAGTCGTAGATCTGCCGCGGCTTCTCGGACAGCAGCGCCAGCGGCGCGTCGTTGCCCATCGAGCCGATCGGCTCCGCGCCGGTCGACGCCATCGGCTTGAGGAGGACGGTGAGCTCCTCCTCCGTGTAGCCGAAGGACTGCTGGCGGTGGGTCAGCTCGGAGTGCGCGGGCACCTCGCGCTGCCGCTCGGGCAGGTCCTCGAGGGCGATGCGGCCGGCGTGCAGCCACTCCCCGTACGGCAGCGACGCGGCCAGCTCGCCCTTGATCTCCTCGTCGGCGACGATCTTGCCCGCCTCGGTGTCGACCAGGAACATGCGGCCCGGCTCCAGCCGGCCCTTGCGCACGACCTGCGCCGGGTCGACGTCGAGCACGCCGACCTCGGAGGCCAGCACGACCAGCCCGTCCTCGGTGACCCAGTAGCGGGCCGGGCGCAGGCCGTTGCGGTCGAGCACCGCGCCGATCTGCGTGCCGTCGGTGAAGGCGACGAGCGCGGGCCCGTCCCACGGCTCCATCAGGTTCGAGTGGAACTCGTAGAAGGCGCGGCGCAGCGGGTCCATCTCGGCGTGGTTCTCCCACGCCTCGGGGATCATCATCAGCACGGCGTGCGGCAACGAGCGGCCGGACAGGTGCAGCAGCTCCAGCACCTCGTCGAAGGTCGCCGAGTCCGACGCGTCGGGGGTGACGATCGGGACCAGCCGGTCCAGGTTGCCCGGCAGCACCGAGGACTCCAGCAGCGCCTCGCGCGCCTTCATCCAGTTGCGGTTGCCGCGCAGGGTGTTGATCTCGCCGTTGTGCGCGACGTACCGGTAGGGGTGCGCCAGCGGCCACGCCGGGAAGGTGTTGGTGGAGAAGCGCGAGTGCACCACGGCCAGGGCGGTGGTGACGCGCGGGTCCGACAGGTCGGGGTAGAAGGCCTCGACCTGCGGCTCGGCGAGCATGCCCTTGTAGACCACGGTCCGCGGGGACAGGCTCGGGAAGTAGACGCCGGTCTCGTGCTCCACCCGCTTGCGCAGGCAGAAGGTGCGCCGCTCCAGCTCGATGCCGGTGGGCGGCGGCTTCACGATGCCGGTCTCGATGCCGGCCAGGAACAGCTGGCGGAAGCCGGGCATGGCGGCCAGCGAGGTGGGGCCGAGGTCGGCCTTCTCCGGGTCGGTCGGCAGCTCGCGCCAGCCGAGCACGCGGAGGTTCTCCTCGGCGGCCAGCTCGTTGATCCGGGCGACGGCCTCGTCGGCCTTCGCCTCGTCACGCGGGAGGAACGCGATGCCGGTGGCGTACGCGCCCGCCTCGGGCAGGTCGAAGTCGACGACCTCGCGGTAGAAGGCGTCCGGGACCTGGATCAGGATGCCCGCGCCGTCGCCGGTGTTCTCCTCGGCGCCCCGGGCGCCGCGGTGTTCGAGCCGGAGCAGCGCGGTGAGCGCCTTCTCCACGATCGAGTGGTCGCGCCGGCCCTGCAGGTCGGCGACCATCGCGACGCCGCAGGCGTCGTGCTCGTGCTCGGGGGAGTAGAGCCCGCCGGGCACCGGCGCGCTCGTCACCGGAGTGGTCTCCGTGGCGCCGGGGCGGTTGCTGATCGCAGCCAACAGCTCCTCCTGTCGTCTCGGTGCACCCCGACTTCGCATCGGGACGACGTGGACCGTGGGTGGTTCCACAAGGGGGTCCAGAATACAGCGATGCTCCGACCGAACGCTGACGCTGGTCCGTTCGGGTGCACCGTCCGGACTGCGCCTCAGTCGTCTCCTGCTGGTGTTCGGACGCACGTGTCTCGGCCGGTGCCCGACTTCGGGCCCGGCCGGCGGCTTGCACTTGGGGACCGCACGCGGCGTCGGATGCGGTCTCTCCGGGGAAAGAGTGACACGCCGACGCGTTGATACGCCAGATGTAGCGGACCGAACCGCTGTGACCTGCGTCGGAGCCCCCTCCGGTCGGCGCGGCGGATGGGCGGGCGGGGATCGGGCCCTGCCCGTCCGGGCAGGTCACGGCCCTCCGCCCCGCCCGGATCGGCGGGCGGGGGACGACACTGGGGTGATGCAGTGCACGCCTCACCCGGTTCGCCTTCCCGGCGTGACCGGGGTGACACCTGAACGGGCGCACGTGTCGGTGGTGGGCGGACGGTGACGGCGCCGGTGCGCACCGTGCTCGCCGACGTCGCGCGGGCCGGTCCCTTCTTCTCCGTGGCCACCGACCCCGCCGAGTCGGCCGACCCGACGTGGCGGCCCCTGCGGGAGCTGGTCACACAACCGGACGCGCTGGGGCAGCGGATCGCGCACGTCCGCCGCGTGCTGTCCGAGCAGGCCGGACGCACCGTGGAGGAGCGGGTGGCCGCGTCGATCGCGCTGCAGGGCCTGGCCGCCCGGCTGGTGTCCGCGCCGCTCGCGGCCGTCACGCTGCACGGCGTCCTGCCGGACCTGGGCCGCGACGCCCTGCACTGGCGCGTCTCCCGCACCGGCCCCTGGCCGCTGTGGACGGACGCGGACCGCCCCGCGCTTGACCCCGGCGAGCTGCCGGCCCTCGTGGCGGAGGAGATCGCGGGACCGCTGGTCGGGGCCGTGCGGGCGCTCGTGCCGGTGTCGCCGAGGGTGCTGTGGGGCAACGTCGCGTCCTCCGTCGCGGGCGCGAAGCGCGTGCTCGGCACGGAGCGGCCGGAGTCGGCGATCCGTGCCGCCGAGCTCGCGGCCGCGGTCCTCGACCACCCGCTGCTCGCGGGGACGGGGGAACGGCGCCCGCCCGGGCCGCCAGACCGCGGCTGGACCTTCCGCCGTCGCTCCTGCTGCCTCTACTACCGGCTGCCCGGCGGCGGGACCTGCGGGGACTGCGTGCTCTCCCGCTCCGCCTGAGGCGCGTCGAGGAGGACGTCGGCGACCGTCACCGTGACGACGGCGTCGAGGCCGGTCTCGGCGTGCACCCGCGCCGCGACCGCGCGCTGCACCGCGGCGGCGAGGTCGCGGGCGTTGTGCCCGAGGGTGGTGACCAGGGTCAGCGCGACCTCGGCGCGGCCGCCGTGCACCGCGGCCGACGCCCCGGCCGCCGACAGCGCCTCGCCGGCCGACCGGTCGCCCAGCAGCGAGCCGGCCAGCCCGAGCAGCGTCTGGGCCAGGTCCGGCCGGAGCGCTGCCACCCCCGGCACCTCCCGGGCGGTGGCCGCCGCGATCCGGGCGACGACGGCGTCGCCCACCGTCAGCCGCACCGGCGGGGTCACGGCTCGTCCCAGAGGTCGACCACCGCGATGTCCACGCTGCGCACCGGCACCCCCAGGGCCTGTTCGCCCGCCGCCACGACCATCTGACGCACCCGCGCCGTGACGGAAGCGAGATCGACGCCGAAGCGGGCCGTCACGGTGATCGCGACGGTCACGCCGAACGGGTCCGCCCCGCGCGTCCCGCCCCCGCCCGCCCCGACCCCGTCCGCCCCGGCCCCGTCCGCCCCGGCCCCGTCCGCCCCGGTCCCGTTCGTTCCGGCCCCGTTCGTTCCGGCCCCGTTCGCCGCCGTTCCGTTCGCCGCCGTTCCCTTCACAGCGGTGCGGTCGGGACCGACGGGCTCGATCCGGCAGCTGCGGGCCCGCATCCCGTCCATCCCGTCGACGACGTGCCGCAGCACCCGCGCGGCGGCGGGCCGGCTCAGCCGCGCGGGGCCGGCGGGGGAGTCGAGCGCCAGCAGGTCCTGGGGGCGGAGCTCGGCGGTGACGGTGTCGAGCACCGCCTGCATCACGCCGTCGAGCACCGAGGGCGGCGGCACCGGGCGCTCCGCCGCCATCCGGTGGACCACGCCGTCGAGCCCCAGGGCGTCGGCGGCCGCGGCCCGGCAGTGCGGGCAGTCCCGCTCGTGCGCGTCGAGGGTCCCCTCGACCGCGTGGTCCCAGACGTCGGCGGCGTCCCGGCCGCAGGCCAGCGGCTCGATCCGCTCGTCCGCCGGGCCGGCGGCGCCACCGGCCCCGAGCGCCGCGCCGGCCGGGCCGCCGGGGACGGTCCTGCCTACCTCCACGACCGCATCACCTCCGCCAGCCCGCGGCGGGCGCGGTGGATCCGCCCGCGCACCGCGGTCTCCGACGCTCCGGTGATCTCCGCGATCTCGGCGTAGCCCAGGCCCTCCAGCTCGCGCAGCACGAAGCAGGCCCGCTGGTCGTCCGGCAACGTGCGCAGCGCCGCTCGCAGCGCCGTGAGCCCGGCGTCGACCTCGGCGGCGTGCTCGGGGGCGCCGGCCTCCGGGGCGGCCAGCCGCTCCGGGGCCACCTCCGCCACCTGCTCCACCGAGACCGTCGCCCGCCGGCGGCGCAGCAGGTCGAGGCACCGGTTCGTGACGATCCGGTACGCCCAGGTGGTGAAGGCCGAGTCGCCGCGGAAGCGGTCGAGCCGGCGCCAGGCGTCGAGCAGGGACTCCTGCAGGGCGTCCTCGGCGTCGGCCGCGTTCCCGACCAGGCGCAGTGCCAGCCGGTACAGCGCGGTCTGGTGCCGCTGCGCGAGCGCGGAGAAGGCGCGGACGTCGCCCTCCCGGGCGCGGACGACGAGCGTGGTGTCGTCGAGCTCCCGCTCGGCGGGGGTGGGCTCGGAGGTGTGCCGGGGCTCGCGCGGCGCGGCCGGGACCCGGGGCGGCGGGCACACGTCCTCCCGCGCCCCCCTCGTCCGCATCGCCTGCACCACGGTCCCGTCCGACAGCCGTTCCCCCGAAGACTCCGACAGTATGACCGACAGTGACGCCGGTCACGAGGGCCGTGTGTCGGGCGGGGGCCGGGGGTAACCGCTCCGCGAGCCCGACGCTAGCGGCCGGACAAGCCGGCCGCGCGGCGGGCGCACGAGTCCGGGAGGTTCACCAGATGAGCATGAAGGACAAGCTGGACAACAAGACCCAGGAGCTGTCGGGCAAGGCCAAGGAGGCCACCGGCCGCGCCACGGACGACGAGCGCCTCGAGGCCGAGGGCCGCACGGACCAGATGGGTGCCGACGTCAAGCAGGCCGGCGAGAAGGTCAAGGACGTCTTCAAGCGCTGACCCACCCACCGACGGCGGCGTCCCGGGCTTCCGGGGCGCCGCCGTCGTGTGTGCGGCGCTAGCGTGGCCGGCGTGTCCGCGCAGCTTCCGGGGCAGTCCGCCGGGTCGTCCCCGTCCCCGCCGGCACCGCTGCCCGAGCGGGTCGCCGCCGCCGTGCTGGGCCATCCCGCCGTCGCCCGGCTGGACGGCGGGCCGTTCGGCAGCATCGCCTCCTACCTCCCCGGGCGCCGCGTGGTCGGCGTGCGTGCGGGGGAGGGGGCCGCGGCGAGTGAGCCCGTCGAGGTCGCGGTGGTCGTGCGCTGGCCGGCAGGGGCCTCGCTGCCGGTGCTGGCCGAGGAGATCGCCGCGCGGGTGCGGGGCGTCGCGGGGGAGCGGCCGGTCGACGTGACCGTCGCGGACCTCGTCCCGGCACCGATCTCCGCAGCGGTTCCCGAGCCGGCCGGCGGCGGTCCGGCCACAGGGCCCGGACCGGCCGGAACGCCCGGGACGCGTCTCGCCTAGACTCGCCCGGACACGTGCCCGGCGCGCGTGACCGCCCCTCCCGTCACCGGCCGATGCGGCGTCGTGCCGCCGGTCGCACGAGGCACGAACGAGGCACGAACGAGGCACGAACCGAGCAGGGCCCCAGCCACACAGCAGTCCGAACAGCAGTCCGAGGAGTTCCACCGTGAAGAGCACCGTCGAGCACATCGGCCCGACACGCGTCAAGCTCACAGTCGAGGTGCCGTTCGACGAGCTCAAGCCCGACTTCGACCGCGCGTACAAGAAGATCGCGCAGCAGGTCCGCATCCCCGGCTTCCGCCCGGGCAAGGCGCCGGCCCGCATCCTCGACGCCCGGCTCGGCCGCGGCGTCGTGCTGGACGAGGTGATCAACGCCGCGGTCCCGGCCAAGTACTCCGAGGCCGTCGCGGCCGCGGACGACGTGAAGCCGATCGGCCAGCCGAACATCGAGGTCACCGAGCTCGCCGACGGGGACAAGGTCGCGTTCACCGCGGAGGTCGACGTCCGCCCGGAGATCACGCTCCCGGAGCTGGACGGCATCACCGTGCAGGTCGACGACGTCGAGGTGACCGACGAGCAGGTCACCGAGCAGCTCGACCAGCTGCGCGCCCGGTTCGGCACGCTGACCGGCGTCGAGCGAGCGGCCCAGGAGGACGACTTCGTCCAGATCGACCTCTCCGCCGCCGTCGACGGCAAGGAGATCGAGGAGGCCACGACGACCGGGTACTCGTACCAGGTCGGCCAGGGCGGCCTCATCGACGGCATCGACGAGGCCATCACCGGCCTGTCCGCCGGCGAGGAGAAGACCTTCACCTCGAAGCTGGTCGCGGGCGAGTACGCGGACCAGGACGCCGAGGTCACCGTCAAGGTCACCGCGGTCAAGGAGCGCCAGCTCCCCGACGCCGACGACGAGTTCGCCCAGCTGGCCAGCGAGTTCGACACCCTCGACGAGCTCACCGCGGACCTGCGCGAGCGGCTCGGCCGGGTGCGCCGGATGGAGCAGGTCACCCAGGCCCGCGACAAGGTGCTCGACGAGATCGTCGACGCCACCGAGGTCCCGCTGCCGGAGAGCATCGTCGAGGCCGAGGTCGAGTCCCGGCACCACGACGCGGTGCACGCGTTCGACCACAGCGACGAGCAGTTCAACGAGTTCCTCGAGAAGCAGGGCAAGACCCGCGAGGAGTTCGACACCGAGACCCGGACCGAGGCCGAGAAGTCGGTCAAGACCCGCCTCGTGCTCGACGCGCTGGCCGACGCCGAGGAGGTCCAGGTCGGCGACCAGGAGCTCACCGAGCGGATCATCTACCAGGCCCAGCAGTACGGCATGGCGCCCGAGGAGTTCGTCCAGCGCATCCAGCAGGCGGGCCAGCTCGGCGCGATCTACTCGGACGTCCGGCGGAGCAAGGCGCTGATCGTCGCCGTGCGCGCCGCCACGGTCACCGACGCCGCGGGCGAGCCGGTCGACCTGTCCGACCTCCTCGGCCCGGAGGAGGGCGCCGCCGTCGCCGTCGACGCGGAGGAGGCCCCGGAGGCCGCCGCCGAGGCCGCCGACACCGCGACCGACACCGCGACCGACACCGCGACCGACACCGCGACCGACACCGCGACCGACACCGCGACCGACGCCGCGACCGACGCCGCGACCGACGCCTCCGCGGACGAGGCCGCCCCCGAGGTCGTCGAGGCCCCGGCCGCGGACGACTCGTCCGACGCCGCGGTGGGCACCGAGGCGGCGGGCCCGGCGGCCGGCAAGGCCTGATCGCGCGCCTGACCTGCACGGACGGGTGGTCGCTGCGCTGTCGGCGAACACGCGCCCCGTCCGCGGACGCGGGGTGCCGCGGCCGCGTAGGGTCGGGCTCGAAGCAACGGAACGGGCCGCCGGCGGGACACGATCCCCCGGCGGCCCCCCGGAGAAGACGACCCCCGAGTGACGCCAGCAGAAGGCAGGGTGAAGTGAGTCAGCAGGACACCGGCCCGCGGTCGACCGCGGACCGCCTCGTGGAGGACCGCCGCGCGCTGCAGATGCGCTCGGCCCCCTCGAGCATGACGCTGTCCGACTCGGTGTTCGAGCGGCTGCTGCAGCAGCGCATCGTGGTGCTCGGGCAGCAGGTCGACGACGAGATCGCCAACCGGATCGCCGCGCAGATGCTGCTGCTCTCGGCGGAGGACCCCGAGGCGGACATCGCGCTCTACATCAACTCGCCGGGTGGCTCGGTCACCGCGGGGATGGCCATCTTCGACACGATGGAGTTCATCCCCTGCGACGTCGCCACCTACGCGATGGGCCTGGCCGCGTCGATGGGGCAGTTCCTGCTCTCCGCGGGCACGCCGGGCAAGCGCTTCGCGCTGCCGCACTGCCAGATCCTGATGCACCAGCCGTCGGCCGGCGTCGGCGGCTCCGAGTCGGACATCCGGATCCAGGCGGAGCTGTTCCGCCGGCACAAGCAGGAGATGGCGGAGCTGATCGCCGGGCACACCGGCCAGACCGTCGAGAAGATCACCCAGGACTTCGACCGGGACCGCTGGTTCTCGGCGCAGGAGGCCCTGGAGTACGGCTTCGTCGACCGGGTCATCTCGCGGGCTGCCCAGCTGCCGGACTCGACCTCGAACGGGAGCTCATCGTGAGTGGTTTCCAGATGCCGCAGTCGCGGTACGTGCTGCCGTCCTTCGTGGAGCGCACGAGCTACGGGGTCAAGGAGTCGAACCCGTACAACAAGCTCTTCGAGGAGCGCATCATCTTCCTCGGGGTGCAGATCGACGACGCGTCGGCGAACGACGTCATGGCGCAGCTGCTCTGCCTCGAGTCCGCGGACCCGGACCGCGAGATCTCGATGTACATCAACTCGCCCGGCGGCTCGTTCACGTCGCTGATGGCGATCTACGACACCATGCAGTTCATCCGCCCCGACATCCAGACCGTCTGCCTCGGGCAGGCGGCGTCGGCCGCGGCCGTGCTGCTGGCGGCGGGCACCCCGGGGCGGCGCCTCGCGGTGCAGAACGCGCGCATCCTGATCCACCAGCCGGCCACCGAGGGCTTCTACGGTCAGGTGTCCGACCTGGAGATCCAGGCCGCCGAGATCACCCGCATGCGCAAGCTGCTGGAGAGCACCCTCGCGCGGCACAGCGGGCGCACGCCCGAGCAGGTGCACGACGACATCGAGCGGGACCGGATCCTCACGGCCGAGGAGGCCAAGGAGTACGGGATCGTCGACGAGATCATCCAGAGCCGGAAGCTGTCCGCGGTCGGCTGAGCGGTGCTCGCCGCGCGAGCGTCCGCACCGCCGTCGGGGCACCGGGGCCGTCGCAAGTGGCCCCGGTGCACCCCGCACCTCCCGCACAAGTTGCGGGGTGAACGCATAACGACCGCCTGCCGACCCGATTCCGACAGGTCGCCGCGATCCTTCGCAGCGAGGGCTTCCGGCAGGTACCGTCATGACGACGTGGGCACGCCCGGACGTGGGCGGGCCGGATGGGACTGGGGCTGCACTCATGGCACGCATCGGTGACGGCGGTGACCTGCTGAAGTGCTCTTTCTGCGGGAAGAGTCAGAAGCAGGTCAAGAAGCTCATCGCCGGGCCCGGCGTCTACATCTGCGACGAGTGCATCGATCTCTGCAACGAGATCATCGAGGAGGAGCTCGCCGAGACCGGCGACGTGAAGCTCGACGAGCTGCCCAAGCCCGCCGAGATCCACGAGTTCCTCGACCAGTACGTCGTCGGGCAGTCGGCCACCAAGCGCACGCTCTCGGTGGCGGTCTACAACCACTACAAGCGCATCCAGGCGGGTGACCGGGCCCGGGGCGACGGCGACGGGGTCGAGCTGGCCAAGTCGAACATCCTCATGCTCGGGCCCACCGGCTGCGGCAAGACCTACCTCGCGCAGACCCTCGCCAAGCTGCTGAACGTGCCGTTCGCCATCGCGGACGCCACGGCGCTGACCGAGGCCGGGTACGTCGGCGAGGACGTCGAGAACATCCTGCTCAAGCTCATCCAGGCGGCGGACTACGACGTCAAGCGGGCCGAGACCGGGATCATCTACATCGACGAGGTCGACAAGATCGCCCGCAAGTCGGAGAACCCGTCGATCACCCGGGACGTCTCCGGCGAGGGCGTGCAGCAGGCGCTGCTGAAGATCCTCGAGGGCACCACCGCCTCGGTGCCGCCGCAGGGCGGGCGCAAGCACCCGCACCAGGAGTTCATCCAGATCGACACGACGAACGTGCTGTTCATCGTGGCGGGTGCGTTCGCGGGCCTGGAGAAGATCATCTCGGACCGGGTCGGCCGGCGCGGGCTGGGCTTCGGCGCGGAGATCCGCTCGAAGTCGGACCTGGACAACTCCGAGAGCTTCGGGGACACCATGCCCGAGGACCTCATCAAGTTCGGGCTGATCCCCGAGTTCATCGGCCGGCTCCCGGTCGTGGCCTCGGTGACCTCGCTCGACAAGGACGCCCTGGTCAAGATCCTGACCGAGCCGCGCAACGCGCTGGTCAAGCAGTACCGCAAGCTCTTCGAGATGGACGGCGTCGAGCTGGAGTTCACCGACGACGCGCTCGAGGCGGTCGCCGACCAGGCGATCCTCCGTGGTACCGGCGCCCGCGGGCTCCGCGCGATCATGGAGGAGGTCCTCCTCCCCGTCATGTACGACATCCCGAGCCGCACGGACGTGGCAAAGGTGGTCGTGACCGAGGAGACGGTGAAGGAGAACGTCAACCCGACGATCGTGCCCCGGCGCCCGCAGCGCCGGGAGCGGGGCGAGCGCTCCGCCTGACCGACCTTGCGCCGAACGCCCGCCCTCCCGAGGGCGGGCGTTCCGCGTTCTCGGGGCTCACATGATCGGTGTCCGGGTGCGGTGAGGGCAGTCGATGAGGCCGTCTCTGCACCCTTGCCACGATCATGGTTGGTGACCCCCGAGCATGATCGCCGTCACCGTGCGTTGAGGGCTGTCGACGCGACCGTCATCGCACACTTTCGGCGATCATGGAGCCCGCTCAGGTGCCCAGCTTCTCGATCTCCTCGGGGGTGTAGCCGAGTTCCCCGAGCACCTCGGCGGTGTGGGCGCCCAGGGCAGGGACCTCGGCGTCGAGGGGCGGGGGCCAGGCGCTGGAGTCGACGGGCGGGACGGCCATGGGCACCGCCTCGCCACCGGGCACCGGCACACCGACGAACCGGGCGCGGGCGACGAGCTGCGGGTGCCGGGGGAGCTCGGCGACGTGCCCGACCGCGGACCAGGCGATGTCGGCCTCGTCGAGCAGCGCGCCGAGCCGTTCCTGGGTGAGCCCGGCGAAGCGGGCGTGGAGCAGGTCGTGCAGCGCGTCGCGGTGCTCCACCCGCGCCCGCACGGAGGCGAAGCGCTCGTCGACCGCGACCGCCGGGTCGCCGAGCACGGTCGTGCAGAGCCGCAGCCACTCCCGCTCGTTCTGCACGGCGAGGTGCACGGCGCCGTCGGCACACGGGAACGGGCCGTACGGCGCGATCGAGGGATGGTGGCCGCCGGAGCGCGCCGGCGCCCGCCCGGTGCCGAGCGCGTACAGCATCGGCTGGTGCATCCACTCGGTGAGCGCCTCGAGCAGCGAGATCCGCAGCGTGGCGCCCTCGCCGGTGCGCTCGCGGTGGAACAGCGCCGCCAGCACCGCGGACTGGACCTGCACCCCGGCCGCGATGTCGGCGACGGAGATGCCCGCCCGGGCCGTCACGTCGCCGTCGCCGGTCAGCTCGAGCAGGCCGGCCTCGGACTGGATGAGCGCGTCGTAGGCCTTGCGGCCGGCGGCGGGCCCGCCCTCGCCGTACCCGGACAGCTCGCAGGTGATCAGCGAGGGCCGGCGGCCACGGAGGGTGTCGCCGTCGAGCCCGAGCCGGGCCGTGGCGCCGGGGCCGAGGTTGGCCAGCACGACGTCGGCGGTGTCGACGAGCCGGTGCGCCGCGGCGAGCCCGTCGGCGGACTTGAGGTCGAGCACCACGGAGCGCTTGCCGCGGTTGATCCACGCGAAGTACGAGGAGACGTCGCCGCACGCCGCGTCGTAGCCGCGGGCGAAGTCGCCCCCGCCCGGCCGCTCGACCTTGACGACGTCGGCGCCGAGGTCGGCGAGCAGCCGCCCGGCGTAGGGGACGGAGACGGCGTGGTCGAACGACACGACCCGGATCCCGGTCAGCGGTGCACTCACCCGCCCACTCCACCACACACCGGGCGCGCGCCCGACGATTGGAGGCCGTGACGAGGGGGAATGCCACGAATTGCCGGGTCAACGACCGGGACATACGGTTCGCCCGCACAGGCACGGAGGTGGTCGCATGTCGGGAACGTCGGCGTTCCTCTCGCGTGAACGGATCGTCGCTCCACCGGGCTGGAGCCGCTGGCTGGTCCCGCCCGCTGCGCTGTCGATCCACCTCGCGATCGGCCAGGTCTACGCGTGGAGCGCGTTCAAGGGCTCCCTGGAGAAGGGCCTGGACATCAGCGGCGTGCTCAGCGCGCTGCCGTTCACCCTGGGCATCGTGATGCTCGGCATCTCCGCCGCGGTGTTCGGCACGAAGGTCGACACGAACGGCCCACGCTGGGCGATGGCCGTGGCGTCGGCCTGCTTCGTCACCGGCTTCCTGGTCTCGGCCCTCGGTATCTGGCTGGGTCAGTACTGGCTGGTCGTCGTCGGGTACGGCGGCATCGGCGGGATCGGGCTGGGAATCGGCTACATCTCGCCCGTGTCCACGTTGATCAAGTGGTTCCCGGACCGGCCCGGCCTGGCGACCGGCATCGCGATCATGGGCTTCGGCGGCGGCGCTCTGATCGCGAACCCGTGGACCGCGTCGATGCTCTCGGCCTTCGGCGCCACCGGCAACGACCCGAACCCCAACGGCATCGCGCTGGCGTTCCTCATCCACGGCGTGGTCTATGCGGTCTTCATGACGATGGGCTGGCTGCTGATCCGCGTGCCGGCCGACGACTGGAAGCCCGCGGGATGGGACCCGGCGAAGCAGAAGGCGCGGGCGATGGTCAGCACCGCGAGCGTCTCCGCCGCGAACGCCGTCAAGACGCCCCAGTTCTGGCTGCTGTGGATCGTGCTGTGCTTCAACGTGACCGCGGGTATCGGCATCCTGGAGAAGGCGAACCCGATCTACCAGGACTTCTTCCGCGACGCCTCGCCGGCGCAGACGCTCACCGCCGCGGCCACGGCGTTCGTGTCGATCCTGTCGCTGGCCAACATGCTCGGCCGGTTCGTGTGGTCCACGGTCTCGGACCTCATCGGCCGCAAGAACATCTACCGGCTCTACCTGGGCGTGGGAGCGCTGCTCTACCTGGCGCTGACGTTCATCGGCGAGGGCAACAAGGCCGTCTTCCTGATCTGCACGATGCTGATCCTGTCGTTCTACGGTGCCGGCTTCGCCACGATCCCGGCGTACCTGCGCGACCTGTTCGGCACCTACCAGGTCGGCGCCATCCACGGCCGGCTGCTCACGGCCTGGTCCACGGCCGGCGTCCTCGGGCCGATCATCGTCAACGCGATCGCCGACGCCCGGGCGGACGTCGCCGGCCCGTCGAAGTACACACCCGCGTTCCTGGTGATGATCGTGCTGCTGGTCCTCGGCTTCGTCGCGAACGAGCTGGTGCGGCCGGTGGCCGACAAGTGGCACGAGCCCGAACGCGCGGCGCGGAGCGAGGAGGCACGGACATGAGCGCGAGCACACCGGACCGCACGGGCCGCCCGCCCGCCGCCCTCGTCGCCCTGGCGTGGGTGTGGGTGGCGGCACCCTTCCTGTACGGCCTGATCGCGCTGCTCACGAAGATCCCCGCGTTGTTCTCCGGGTGACCCGCACGGGGGTTCGGCCGCGGTGCGCCGGGGTACCTTCCCGCCGTGAGTGACGACGCGAAGGCCATGTCGGAGTGGATCACCGCCGTGACCCGCGAGCTGGGGCTCGAGGGTCAGGTGGACAGCGAGAAGAGCGTGGACGCGGTGCTCGACCTGACGTCGGACGTGGCACACAACGTGAGCCGGCCGGCCGCGCCGGTGACCGCGTTCCTGATCGGGGTCGCCGCGGGCCGGGCGCAGGAGCCGCAGGTCGCCGCCGCGGACTACGGGCAGAAGATCTCCGCCCTCGCCGAGGGCTGGAACGCCGACACCGAGCGCGGCGTCCCGTCGAACGACCCCGTCAACCGGGGCTAGCCCGACACGTCCAGGTGCGCCAGGACCTTGGTCGGGCGCACCCGGACCAGGAGTTCCCCGGGGGCCCCGTTGCGCCTCCCGTACTCCTCCGCACGGTCGGCGCCCATGTAGCGCCCTCCCAGCGCGGTGGCGGTCCGGAGCAGCTCGGCGGGGTCCTCGCTCGTCTCCGCCACGCCCTGGACCTGCACGAAGGCGTACGGCGGGGCCGGCAGGTCGACCGCCAGCGCGACCCGCGGGTCGCGGGCGAGCGCCCGCCCCTTCGCCGTGTCCCGCCCGGTGTTGAAGATCAGCGTGCCGTCCTCGACCAGGAACCAGACCGGGGCGGCCAGCGGGCGCCCGTCCGCCGCCGTCCAGGCGAGCACACCGGTGCGGGTGCCGTGGTTGAGGAACTCGACGATCTCCGGGGTCAGCTCCGCGCTCCTGTGGTCAACCTAGATCGGAGACCCGACGACCGCCCACCCTGCTCGCGGCGGCCCCGAGGGCGGTGCCGGTGGTGCTCGCGCGGCGGCCCGTGCGGCCGGCCGGCGCACCGCGTGCGCCGCCGCCCG
>NZ_JBEZDN010000036.1:9577-61453 GCF_040648315.1 Pseudonocardia sp. NPDC049154 | reverse complement strand
CACACCTCAGAACGGTTGGGAACCCCCCAGCGCGGCGCGCCCCCCCCCCCCCCCCCCCCCCCGCCCCCCCCGCCGCGGTCGCGTTCAGAGAGCGACGTTGACGGTCTTGGTCTGGGTGTAGAGGCTGATGACCTCAGCGCCGAGCTCGCGTCCCCAGCCGGACTGCTTGAACCCGCCGAACGGTAAGGCGGTGTCGAAGCCGTTGTACTGGTTGATCCACACCGATCCGGCGTTGAGCTCGCGCGCGGTGCGGTGGGCCTTGGAGATGTCCCGGGTCCAGATGCCGGCGGCGAGGCCGTAGTCGCTGTCGTTGGCGGCAGCGGCGACGCCCTGCTCGGCGTTGAACGGCAGAGCGGCGACGACGGGCCCGAAGATCTCCTCGCGGACGATGCTGAACCGCGGCTCGACGTCCACGAACACGGTGGGCTCGATGAAGTAGCCTTCGTCGCCCCAGCGCTTGCCGCCGGTCAGGGCGCGAGCGCCGTCCGCCAGTCCCTCGGCAAGGTAGCGGGAGACGCGGTCGAACTGCTCCTGCGACACCAGCGGCCCGAGCTGGGTCGCGGGATCGAGGCCGGGACCGATCTTGACCTGGGCGGCGGCGTCGGCGACGGCCTGGGTGAACTCCTCGAAGATCGCGTCCTCGACGTAGAGGCGGGTGCCTGCGGTGCAGGCCTGGCCGTGGTTGAACAGCCAGGCGTTGAGCGAGCCGGGCACGGCGATGTCGAGGTCGGCGTCGGCGAACACGACGTTCGGGCTCTTGCCGCCCAGTTCCAGGCTCACCTTCTTCAGGTTGCCCTTGGCGGCGTCGACGATGAGCTTGCCGACCTCGGTGGAACCGGTGAAGGCGACTTTGTCGACGCCGTCGTGCGCGGCGACCGCGGCGCCGGCGTCGCCGAACCCGGTGACGATGTTCACCACGCCGGGCGGGAACCCGGCCTCTTCGAACAGCTCGCCGAGCAGCAGCGCCGTCAGCGGGGTCTGCTCGGCGGGCTTGAGCACCACGGTGTTGCCCGCGGCGAGCGCCGGAGCGATCTTCCACGCGGCCATGAGCAGCGGGAAGTTCCAGGGGATGATCTGGCCGCACACTCCGACGGGTTCGCGCAGGGTGTAGGCGTGGAACTGCGCGCCCTCGGGGGCGAAGGGCATGGACACGTTGACCGTGCTGCCCTCGATCTTGGTCGCCCAGCCGGCATAGTAGCGGAAGACGTCGGCGGACCAGCCGACGTCGACGACCTGGGCGATGCCGGCGGACTTGCCGTTGTCCAGGGCTTCCAGCTGCCCGAACACCTCGGCACGCTCGGAGAGCAGGTCACCGATCCGCCAGATCAGCCGCTCGCGCTGATTGGGCTTGATCCGCGACCAGGCGCTGTCCTCGAAGGCCGCACGGGCGGCCTGCACCGCGCGGTGGACGTCCTCGGCCTCTGCGTGGGCAACCTCGGTCAGCTTCTCGCCCGTGGCCGGGTCGTAGGTGGGGAATGTGCGGCCCGAGGCCGCGTCGACCCACTCGCCCCCGATCAGGAGCTTGCCGGAGCGGGACAGGAAGTCGCGGACGGAGCTGTGCAGAACGGGATCAGCGGCGATCGTCATGTGCTGAGCCTTTCGGGGGGAGTGTGCGCTGAGACGGCAGCGGGCAGACGGCGGGGGCGCCGACTCTCGTCGGCGCTCCCGGCGCGCTGGGAATCACTCGGGCAGCTGGTCCTTGGTGATCACCCAGAGCTTCTTGGTGAACGGGCCCTTCGAGATCCAGGTGATGTGCTGACCGGAGTTCAGGCCGATGACGTCGCCTGCTCCGTAGTTGGTCACCCGGCCGGTCTCGGTCTCGCGAACCTCGACCTCACCGGCCAGCAACAGGATCGTCTCGTCGCCCAGCGTTCCGGTGTACGGGGTGGTGAGGGTGCCGTCCGGGGTGACGTCGGTACCGGCGATGCCCTTGCCCGACCGCCAGATCCCGCTCAGGAACGTCCCACTCGACCCACCCTCGCTGATGAAGAACAGCTCGCCCGCGACCTGCGGCCCCTCCGCAGGCTCAGTGAAGTGGTAGTCGACCCACTCCTCCGGGTTGTCGTTGACGGTGTGCACCGTCAGGTTCTGCGGCGGGTTCGGGGTGGCCTGGCTGCCGTTCCAGATCACCCAGTACTTCTTGAAGTACGGCGAACGGATCTCCCAGGTGACCTCGAGGCCCTTCGGGTGGCTGAGGATGGATCCCGGGACGAGCTCGAACCGCTCACCGGTCGCGTTCACGGTCACGGTGGCGGAACCCTCGATCACCGCGGCGAGCTCGTCGCCGAGCGGAGAGGAGTAGACGAGACTGTGCGACCCGTCCGGATTGGCACCCGGCGACGTCGGGCCGGTGCGCCAGAAGCCGGCCTGCAGAGAACCGCTCGTGCCGTTCGCGCGGAAGATCGCGACCTCGCCATGGACCTGCTTGCCCAGCCGGGGCTCCTCCCACTCGAACGGGGACCAGTCCTGCGGAGCAGGGTTCTGGGTCCCGCCGTGAACCTTGTGCTCGGCGACCGAGGTCATCCGACTCTCCTTCAAGCTAGTGTCCGCCCGGCCCGCGAATCGGTCCGGGTCCTGTGTGGTGCATCGGATCTGTGGCGTCCTGACAGCCGGCTCGCGCTAGGGCGCCGATGTGACGAGCAGCACGCTAGGAGAGTCCCGCGAGGCGTGGTGTTCCCTCGCCGCCACAGACTTGTCGCCCCGTGCCACCCAGGTGTTCAGCGGGCCGTCCGCCAGGATCAGGAGTGCCGTGAGACACGGGAACTCGTACTCTCGGGGAGTGGACATCAGGGCCGCAGGCGACGTCACCGAGGAGAGCGCCGTCTCGCTCGCAGACTGGGCCGAGCTGATCAGGGCTCGATTCGTCGAGCTGTCCATCACCCCGCACAGCGGCACAGGTCTTCGAGGTGCGGTCCGGTCACGTCGACTGGGGCAGTTGCAGGCAGCGACCGTCCGGTCGGCACCCCAGACGTTCCGCCGTACCTGCCCGCAGGCGGCGGCCGCCGACTCGGAGCTGCTGGCCGTCGGCATGATCGAACACGGCGTCGGCCATCTCGAGCAGGACGGCAGGCGCTGCGCGGTCCGCGACGGCGGATTCGCCGTCTACGACACCACCCGCCCCTTCACCTGGAGTCTCGACGGCGCCTGGGACATGCGGGTCTACACCTGGCCGCGCGGCGGCCTCCCGGTCACCGACGCGGAACTGCAACGGCTGACCGCCCGCGCCGTCCCGCGCTCCTCGGCCATCGGGTCCCTGGTCGCCCCGATGCTGCACAGGCTCACCGTGGCCGACGCTCCGGCCCTGTCCCCTCCGAACGCCGTACGGCTCGCCGGCGAGATCGCCGAGCTGGCCGTGATCGCGGCCTCCGAGCCGGAGCCGGACGCGGGCAGCGGGGCGAACGCGGACCAGGGGCTCTTCCAGCAGGTCCAGGAGTTCGTCGAGGACAACCTCACCGACCCGCGGCTCGGAGCTACACGCATCGCCGGTGAACTGTTCGTCTCCACCCGGACTCTGCACCGTGCATTCGCGCGACACGACCTCACCCTGGCCAACTGGATCAAGGAACGACGGCTCCAGGCCTGTCGGCGAGCGCTGCGCTCACCGAGCTGGCACGACACCCCCATCAACCAGGTCGCCGCCCACTACGGCTTCGCCAACGCCTCGTTCTTCAGCCGAGAGTTCGCGGCCCGCTTCGGGACCACGCCACGCGCCTACCGCCAAGCTAACCGCAGCCGGTAGCGGCGCCCACGACTCCGACCTGGCCGATCCCGGAATGTGCAGATCGCTGCGCCTGCGCGCAGGGACAAGCGGATGATGGGCGACTACCAGCGAAATGCTGGCCTGCTCGAAGTGGCGTCCGCCGAAGCTGGTGTCCGACCGACACGGCGACGGGCGAGGTGTCGTGTCGCGTTGCCAATCCCACCCGCACCCAAGTGGCGGCCACTTGCTCCTCTGTCGAGCTGCGGTCGCAGGAGCCCTCCCTAGGGCTAGCTAGGAACGGCGGTCGAACAGCCGGGTCCGCAGCTCGGTCTGGCGCTTGTCGATCCCCTCGACGTACTGGTCGAGCTGCTCGACGCAACCGGTGAGCGGCTGGTCCGCGACGGCGTGGAACGGGCCGAATTCGAACAACTCGGCGAGGGTCGTCTCGACGGTGCGCCGGCGCTGCGCGACCCAGTCGAAGAGCCGGCGGTTCAGTGAGGCCGCGAATTCGACGACGTCGTCCCCAGGAGATTCCTGCGCGAGTGCGTGACGGATTTCCGTGCGCAGGACACTTTCCGCCTCCTTCTCCAGCGCGCCGTCGAGCATCGGTCCGGCGGGTGCGGCGAGAACCGACCCGAGGGGCAGCACGGCGGGGCCGAGTTCGAGTTCCAGCTGGAGGACGGACAACGGGTACGGGCCGTGGTCGCGGCGGATCGCGAAGGCCGGGAGTGCGAGGACCATCGGCACCCGCGCGACGGCGTGGCCGGGAATCTCGTCGGCGACGTCCACGCGGAGATCGAAGGTCGGTTCCTCGCGGGGATGCGGGAGGGCCCCCGCCCCGACGTCGACCCCCTGACCAGCCCGGATCGGCTCGATCTGCGGCGCGGCTGCCGGTCCCGCCGCCCCGGGAACCCGCGGCAGCTCGTAGAGCAGCAGGAGCGCGCTCGCCGGGCAGGTGACCCGCAGCCCGGTGATCCTCCGGGGACGGTCCGCAGTGTTCCGCAGGGTCAGGGTGAGGTGCAGCCGGAATTCACGGTGCTCGGCGGGTCCACGGGGATCGGGTTCCGACGGGAAGGCCCTGCCGAATTCCTCTTCCCAGCGGATATCGAGACCGACGACCTCGACCGTCGCGACGCGGCGCCGGCCACGGAGCGGAAAGACGGAAATCGCCGTCATCAGCAGACCGCCGACGGACCTGACGACGGCCGCATTCACAGCGCGACATTAGCACCGGGGTCCGCACGGCCGTCCGTCGCCCCATTTCCGTACCTCATTCTGATGACGGCAGGGAAGAACCGCGACGTGCGGTCCACGAACGACGCCCGGCCGGGTTCTCGAGACCCCGCCCGACGACGAGCGCGAGCGCCGCGACGAGGACGACGGCCACCGACGGGGCCAGCACGACGTGCGGGGCGGCGAAGAGGAACTCCCGCCCCTCGGCGACCATTGCGCCCCACTCCGGTGTCGGCGGCTGGATGCCCAGCCCGAGAAAGGACAGCCCCGAGACGGTGAGCAGCGTCCCGGCGAAGCGGACGCAGGCGTGGGCGACGAGCGGGCCGGCGATGTTGCGCAGCACGTGCCCGCCGAGCACGCGGGCCCGCCCTGCCCCGAGCGCGGCCGCGCCCTCGACGTAGCCCTGCCCGACCTCGCGCACGGTGAGCTGGTAGGCCTGGCGCGCGAACGGGGTCCACCCGACGACGACCACCGCGACCAGCAACGAGCCCGGGCCGGGTCCGAGAACGACCGCGGCGAGCAGCCCGAACAGCACGGTCGGGAGCGCGGCGAGCAGATCGGTCAGGCGCAGCACGGCCCGTCCCGCCCGTCCGCCTGCGTACCCGCACGTCAGCCCGACCGCGACCCCGATGGCCCCGGTGACCACGACGACGCCCGCCGAGAGACCGAGCGTGAGCCGGCCCCCGACGAGGAGCCGCGCGGCGACGTCGCGGCCGAGCTGGTCGGTGCCCAGCAGGTGCGTCGTCGACGGCGGGCGGAGGATGGCCGCGAAGTCCGTCGCCACCGGGTCGGGCAGCAGCAGGGGCCCGGGGCCGGCCAGGAGCACGATCCCGGCCGCGGCACCGACGACCCACCTCACCGGTCGGCCTCCCGGTCGTGGGCGACCGGGTCGAGGGCGAGCTGCGCGACCTCGGCGACCGTTCCGGCGACCACCGCCACCGCGACGAGGACGAGCATGCCGGCCTGCACCACCGGCAGGTCCCGGGCCAGAACGGCGTCGAGCAGCAGCCGGCCCACCCCGGGGATGCCGAACACGGTCTCCACCACCACCGCCCCGCCGAGGAGCCCCGCCACGAACATCCCGGACAGCGAGGTCACCGAGGTCAGCGCGAGCCGGGCGGCGTGCCGCCAGAGCACCCGGCGCTCCGGCAACCCCTTCGCCCGCGCCAGGCGGACGTGGTCGCGGCCGAGTACGTCGATCGTCTCGGCCCGCACGAGCTGTGCCGCCAGCGCGGCCGGGTAGGCCGCGAGCGTGAGCACGGGGAGCACCAGGTGCTCCGGACCGCCCCAGCCGATCGCCGGGAGCACGCCGGCGCCCACCGCGAACACCAGGACCAGCCACGGCGCCAGGACGAACTCCGGCACGGCGATCCCCGCGATGCCCGCGGTGGACAGGCCGCGGTCGAGCAGGCCACCGGGACGCCGCGCGGCGTACACACCGGCCGGGATCCCCAGCACCGCCGCGAGCCCCAGCGCGGCGCCGGTGAGCAGCCCCGACACCGCGATCGTCGACCCGAGCTGGTCGATCACGGAGGTGCGGGCGACGTACCCGATCCCGAGGTCGCCCCGCAGCACGGCGCCCAGCCACCGCAGGTACTGCCCGACGACCGGGCCGTCGAGCCCGAGCTCCGCCGTGACCCGGGCCGCCACCTCGGGCTCCGGCGCGTCGGAGGCGACCCGGGCGCGGAGCACGGTCCGGGTGACGTCGCCGCCGATCAGCCGGGGAAGCGCGAAGGCCACGACCGACGCGGCCAGCAGGACCAGCGGGAGCGGCAGCAGCCGCCGCAACAGCGGGCCGAGCACTCAGGTGTCGGTGCGCGACAGCGGCGGCAGGACCGGCCGCACCCCGAGCGGGTCCGGCACGAAGCCGCTCACCCCGCGCGAGCCGGCGGTGTTGAGCGGGTGCACGACCATCACCCCGACGGCGTCGGCGGTCAGCATCCGGGCGGCCTCGGCGAACAGGCGCTGGCGCTCGGCCGTGTCGGTGACGGTCGGCAGCCGGTCGATCAGCGCGTCGTAGGCCGGCGAGCAGTAGTGGTCGATGTTGTAGCTGCCGCCGCACGTGTAGTCCGAGGTCAGGGTGCTGGTCGCGTCGGCGTAGTCGGACAGGTAGCTGCGCGAGTTGAGGAACATGTCGAACCGCCCGGCGAGCACGTCCGGCTCCTGTGCGGCGTAGTCCCCGACGGTCACCTCCACCCCGATCCCGGCCCGGGCCAGCATCGACTGGATCGCCCCCGCCAGGACGGGCATCTCCGGGCGGTTCGGGAAGGTCCACAGCCGCACCTGCAGCGGCCGCTCGGGGCCGTACCCGGCCTCGGCGAGCAGGACCTTCGCCGCGTCGACGTCGGCACCCGGCGGCGGGGCGGTCCCGCCCCACGGCACCGCCGCACCGAACAGGTCCGCCGCCGGCGCCGCCGCGCCCCCCAGCACCTGCGCGGCCAGCACCGGCCGGTCGATCGCCGTCGTCACGGCCTGCCGCACCCGCAGGTCCGAGAAGGGCGCCGCGGACTGGTTGAGCAGCAGCTCGATCGTCCGCGCGCCCGGGTACTCCGCGACGTCGACGCCGGCCGAGCGCAGCTGGTCGAGCGAGGCGGTGGGGAGGCCCTCGGCGAACTGGACGTCGCCGGACTGCAGGGCCAGGGCCCGGCTCTGCGGATCGGTCACGTACCGCACGGTCACCCGGGCGGTACCGGCCTTCGGGCCCCAGTAGTCCTCGTTGCGCACCAGGACCGCGGAGTCGGTGCCGTTCACCGTCTCCAGCACGTACGGGCCGGTGCCCGTCCGGATCACGCTCGGCTGCCCCTCCCCGGCGTACGCGGCGGGCGCGAGAATGCCCAGGTTCCCGCTGCTCATCCGCAGCGGCACCACCGGGTCCGGCTCCGCCGTCGTGATCCGGACGGCGTCCGCGCCGTCCGCGGCGATCTCGAACCCGATCCCGCGGATCGACCGGGGCGGCGCCGTGGCCTCGGCGATGTGGCCGAGCGCCGTGACGACGGCGTCCGGGGTCAGCGGGCTGCCGTCGTGGAACGTGACGCCCTTCCGCAGCACGAACCGCCAGGTCCGCGGGTCGGCGGTCTGCTCCCACGAGGTGGCAAGCCCCGGAGCGGGCTGGACCGCGTCGTCGACCGTCGTCAACGTCTCGGCCACACCGAGGCTCTGCAGCCGGGCGCCGTCGTCGGCGTCGAACGCGTACGCGGCGCGGGGCGGGAACTGCAGCGCGACGGCCAGCTCGCCGTCCGCCCCGGCCGCACCGGTCCCGCCGCCCTGCCCGCCGCACGCCGCCAGCACGACCGCCCCGGCCACCGCCGCCACCAGCCGCGCCACCCGCCGTCGTGGCATCCGGTCGTCACCTCGATCCCGTCCGGGCCACCCGGATCGGGCAGCCGGATGCATTATCTGTGCAACTGTTCAGATGAGTCAACGTGACATGAACCCGACCTGGGTTGCGCGATGGAAGCAACTGGCACCGGTGGCTCAGCTCGCCCTGACCCGTCTGTCGCCTTTTCGACTTTCTCGTCGACCTCGGGGTTGGATCGCCCTGCCGGCCGGGATACGGTCCCCCGGACCTCGCGGTCCCGTTCACGCGTCGCCCGCCGGGAGTGCCATCCCGTCGCCGCGCGTGCCGGCGGCGCCCCTCGCGCAGCCGCGACGGTCGAACGCGGCGCCTGCCTCGATGCCCGCCCCTCCGGCCTCGCGGCAGGCGCCCTCTCCCTCACCACCGGGGACATCACCACCGGGCGGATCACGTCCGGCCGGTTCACCTCCGTGAGGTGATGGCTCCCGCCCTCAGGTCCGGAGCATTGGTCGCCGCCTCGGGAGCCCGACGCGGCTCCCGCGGCCCACCGCCGACCGGCCGGCCCGGCACAGCGCCGGCCCGGCACAGCGCCGGACCGGTGCCGGACCGGTGCCGGACCGGTGCAGGACCGGTGCCGACCACAGCCGACGACCACGCCTGGAGCGAGCCCATGGGAGCCACAGTCCCGACGACCGGCGGGGACGCGATCCGCCCGTTCACGATCGACGTCCCCGAGGAGCAGCTCACCGACCTGCGCAGACGTGTCGCAGCGACGAAGTGGCCCGACCGGGAACCCGACGCCTCCCAGGGGGTGCGGCTCGAGACGATGCAGGCGCTCGCCGACTACTGGTCGACGGAGTACGACTGGCGGCGGTTCGAGGAGCGGTTCGCGGCCCTCCCCCATTTCGTCACCGAGATCGACGGCGTCGACATCCACTTCGTCCACGTCCGCTCCGAGCACGAGGACGCCTTGCCGCTGCTCGTCACGCACGGCTGGCCGGGCTCGACGGTCGAGCAGCTGAAGATCATCGACCCGCTCACCCGGCCCACGGAGCACGGCGCGAGCGCCGCGGACGCGTTCCATCTCGTCATCCCGTCACTGCCCGGGTACGGGTTCTCGGGGAAACCGACCGAGACCGGCTGGGACCCCGTCCGCATCGCCCGCGCCTGGGTCGAGCTGATGAGCCGGCTCGGCTACCCGCGGTACGTCGCGCAGGGCGGCGACTGGGGCAACGCCGTCACGGAGCGGATGGCCTTGTTGAAGCCGCCCGGCCTGCTCGGCATCCACACCAACATGCCGGCGACGGTTCCCGCCGACGTCTCGAAGGCCCTCCAGCTCGGCGACCCGCCTCCGGCCGGGCTCTCCGCCGCCGAGCGGACGGCGTACGAGACGCTGGCCGACTTCTTCAGGACCGGCGTCGGGTACGCCATCGAGATGGCCAACCGGCCGCAGACCCTCTACGGCATCGTGGACTCCCCCGTCGGCCTCGCGGCGTGGATGATCGACCACGACGTCCGCAGCTACGAGCTCATCGCGCGCGCCTTCGCCGGCCGGCCCGGCGGCCTGTCCCGCGACGACGTCCTCGACAACGTCACCCACTACTGGCTGACCAACACCGCGATCTCCTCCGCGCGGCTCTACTGGGAGAACACGGGGGCCTTCTTCGACGCCCGGGGTGTCGACATCCCGGTCGGCGTGACCGTCTTCCCCGACGAGCTCTACCCGGCCCCGCGGAGCTGGGCGGAGCGGGCGTACCCGAAACTCGTCCACTTCAACGAGGTCGACGAAGGGGGCCATTTCGCCGCCTGGGAGCAGCCGCAGACGTTCGCGGCGGAGGTCCGGGCGACCTTCAGGTCGCTGCGGTGACCGCGACGGCGGAGCTGCCCGTCGAGGGCGAGCTCCCGGAGCTCGCCGGCGCCACGGCCTGGCTGAACTCCGCCCCGCTGACTCCGGCCGGGCTGCGCGGCCGGGTCGTCGTGGTCCAGTTCTGCACCTTTTCCTGCATCAACTGGCTGCGCACGGTGCCCTACGTCCGGGCGTGGGCCGCGAAGTACCGCGACGCCGGACTGGTCCTGATCGGCGCGCACTCGCCGGAGTTCCCGTTCGAGCACGACCTGGCGAAGATCCGGGCCGCCCTCGACGGGCTGGGCGTCGAGCACCCGGTCGCGGTCGACAACGACTTCGTGGTGTGGCGTGCCTTCGAGAACGCCTACTGGCCCGCCCTCTACTTCGCCGACGCCGCCGGACGCATCCGCCACCACCACTTCGGCGAGGAGGACTACGAGCGGTCGGAGCGGGTGATCCAGCAGCTGCTCGCCGAGGCCGGGCACGACGACGTCGACGACGACCTCGTGGCCGTCGAGCCCGACGGCGTGTTCCGCGCCGCCGACTGGGACGGGCTCGGGTCGCCCGAGACCTACGTCGGCTACGCGCGGGCCGCCGGCTTCGCCTCCCCCGGCGGCGTCGACCCCGACCGCGGCCGGGTCTACGCCGAGCCGCCGCGGCTCGCGCTCAACCAGTGGGCCCTCGCGGGCGACTGGACGGTGGGGAGCCAGACCGCGACCCTCGGCGAGCCCGGCGGGCGGATCGTGCACCGCTTCCACGGGCGGGACCTCAACCTCGTGCTGGGCTCCCGGACGGGCGGGCCGGTGCGTTTCCGGGTGCGGATCGACGGGCGGCCGCCGGACGGCTCCGCCGGGCTCGACGTCGACGGGCGCGGCGACGGCACCGTCGTGGAGGACCGACTGTACCAGCTGGTCCGCCAGGACGGCCCGGTGGCCGACCGCACCGTGGAGATCACCTTCGTCGACGCAGGCGCCCAGGCCTACGTCTTCACCTTCGGCTGAGCCGGCGCCGCCCCGCGGGCCGATGAGTTCCGGGCCGCGGGGCGGTCCATCGGGCATGCCGAGTCACGTGCTGGAGACACCCGAGGTCGACCTCGCGTACGACGTCGAGGGACCGCTGCCGACCGCCGACGGCCGCCCGCCGCTGCTGCTGATCGGCCAGCCGATGGACGCCGGCGGGTTCCGGGCGCTCGCCGCCCGCTTCCCCGACCGGACGGTCGTCACCTACGACCCGCGGGGCCTGGGCCGCAGCGTCCGCAAGGACGGCCGGGTCGACCAGACCCCGGAGGCCCAGGCCGCGGACGTCCACGCGCTCGTCGAGCACCTGGGCGCCGGCCCCGTCGACCTGTTCGCCAGCAGCGCGGTGCCGTCACCGCGCTCGCCCTGGTCGCGGCGCACCCCGGCGACGTGACCACCCTCGTCGCGCACGAGCCGCCGATCCTCTCCGTGCTGCCCGACGCCGGGGCCGCCGAGCGCGCCCGGGCCGCCGTCCGGGACGTCTACGAGGCGAAGGGCTGGGGTGCCGGCATGGCCGCGTTCGTCGCGATGACCTCGTGGCAGGGTGAGTTCACCGAGGAGTTCCTCGCCCGCCCGGCGCCCGATCCCGCGCAGTTCGGGATGCCGGCCGGCGACGACGGCTCGCGCGACGACCCCCTGCTCTCCGACCGGTCGTGGGCGGTCAGCAGCTACCGCCCGGACGTCGCCGCGCTGGCCGCCGCGCCCACCCGCGTCGTGATCGCCGTCGGCGAGGAGTCGGCGGGCACCCTCACCGCGCGCACCGCGGAGGCGACCGCCGCCCTGCTCGGCGGGCGGCCGGTCGTCTTCCCCAGCCACCACGGCGGCTTCCTCGACGGCGAGTTCGGCTACGCCGGCAAGCCGGACGAGTTCGCCGCGACCCTGCGGACGGTGCTCGACGGGTGAGCCCCTACACCACCGCCGTCTCGCCCCAGATGTCCTCGAGGTAGCGGTCGCTCGCCCGCAGCCCGGCGAGCCACGCCTCGCCGTCGGACTCGCCGGCGCCGGTCTTGGCGCGGAACACCGCGACGAGGGCCGCCCGGACGCCCGGGGCCATGGTCGAGGCGTTGCCGCAGACGAAGACCACGCCGTCGTGCTGCAGGGCCTCCCACACCTGGTCGGCCGACGCCTCGAGGGCGTGCTGGACGTAGCGGTGTGCGTAGCCCTTGACCCGGGAGAAGGCCGGGATCAGGGTCGCGACCCCGTCGGCCTCGTAGGCCTTCAGCTCGTCGGCGTAGAGCAGGTCGTCCTCCGGGTCCCGGCAGCCGAGGAACAGCAGGGACGTGGCGATCGGGACGCCGCGGGCCCGCAGCGCCTGCCGCTCCTGCAGGAACCCGCGGAACGGGGCCATCCCGGTGCCGGCCCCGACCATGATCATCGGCACGTGCGGGTTCTCCGGCGGCCGGAAGGCGATGCTCGGCTGCCGGACGAACGTGAACACGGTGCCGCCCTCGGGCACGTCGCCGAGGTGCCCGGAGCAGACGCCGCGGAACGTCGAGCCGTCCCCCCGGCGCGCCGGCGCCTCGAGCACGCCGACGGTCACCGCGGCCTCGGCGCTCATCGACGGCGACGACGAGATCGAGTAGTAGCGCGGGCGCAGCGGCGGCAGGAGGTCGAGGTACTCCGCGAACGGCAGGTCGCACTCCGGGTGCTCCTCGAGCAGGTCGAGCAGCGTGCGCCGCGGGACGGCGATCCGCTCCCGGTAGCGGGCCTTCGCCTCGTCGTCCGTCCCGGCGAGGTCGGCGAGCTCGTCGCGGGCCGCGCCCTCCGGCATGTGCGCCGCCATCGCCGCCAGGCCCGCGCGGCTCGCGACGTCCTGCAGCTCGACGGAGCCCGCCAGGATGCCGAGCAGCGGGTAGGGCTCGCCGATCGGCAGGTGGGTCGGGGTGGCGCCGGTCGCGGTGAGCGTGGCGTACTGGCCGCCGTCGAGGCCGAAGCGCGCGATCACGCGGTTGACCACCGACATCGCGTTGCGCGGCAGCACCCCGAGGTGGTCGCCGGCGGCGTAGGTCGTCCCGGTGGGCAGCGCGATCTCCAGGTGCCGCACCGAGCGTCCGCCCGGGGTCCCGGCGCGGGCCGTGAGCTCGCGGTTCACCCGGACCGTCGCCGCCTGGCCGCGGTAGGACTGCAGGATCGGGCTGGCGGTGCGGCGCTGCTCGAGCTCCACGGCCAGCCGCGGACCGCCCCCGGCCATCGCCGTCGCCCCGGCCTCCAGACCGAGGGCGGAGCCCAGGGCGTCCCACAGCCCGGCGTACCAGGCCTCGAACTGCCCGTCGAAGTCGCCGCGGGCGTCACCCTCCCCCCGCGGGTAGACGCGCGTCGCGCCGCGGGCCTCGAGCGCGGCGTCGACCCGGGTGGGCACCGCCTGGTAGGTCGCGGCCCAGTCGCGGTTGCCGCAGCCGAAGACCGTGTAGCGCACGCCCTCCGCCGAGGTGGCGGTGTCGTCGGCCCACGTGCAGAACTTCCCCGCGTTGTCCGGCGGCTGCCCGTTGTACGACGAGGTGACGACCACGACCGCGCCCTCGGTGGGCAGCTCCCCCACCGCGTCGTCCAGCCCCGCGGTGCGCGCGGTGTAGCCCCGGTCGGTCGCGTCCCGCGCGATCCGCGAGGCGAGGTCCTCCGACGCCCCGAGGTTCGACCCGAACAGCACCAGCAGCGGGGTGCCGTGCCGGTCGGCCGGCGCGACGGCGAGGGCCGGGGACCGCGGGATCGTCACGGCCTCCGCCTGCCGCGGCGTCGTGCCCCAGGTCCGGCCGCCGCGCGGGCGAATGGTGATCGTCAGCCCCTCGGGCTTGAGGGTCAGCGACTCCTTGATCTTCAGCTGGTAGTCCGCGTGGTCGACCAGCTCGAAGCGCTGCAGGACCATGCCGAGCACCAGCGTGGCCTCCTGCAGCGCGAACTGCCGCCCGATGCAGGCCCGCTGGCCCGACCCGAACGGGCGGAACGCGTTGGGCGGCAGGGCGTCGAGACGCTCGGTCGCGACGTGGTCCGGGTTGAACTCCTCCGCGTCGGGCCCCCACACCCCGGTCAGCCGGTGCAGCATCGGCGTCAGGGCGACGACGGCCTGCCCGGGCTCGAAGGGCCCCCACCCGCCCACCGTGGTCCGCTCCCGGGCCTGGCGGGTGAACGCGGGCGCGGTCGGCCACAGCCGCAGCGTCTCGTCGAGGATCTGCCGGACGTACCCCAGCTGCTGGACCTGCGCCACGGTCGGCGGCACCGACGGGTCGGTGCCCAGCACGCGGTCGACCTCCTCATGGGCCCGCGCGACGACCTCCGGGTGCTTGAGCAGGTAGGCGATCGCGAAGGACAGCAGCCCGCTGGTCGTCTCGTGGCCCGCGACCAGGAACGTCACGCACTGGGCGACGATGTTGTGGTCGGGCAGGCGGTTCCCCTGCTTGTCGGTGCCGACGAGCATGTGCCCCAGCAGGTCGGTTCCCGGGTCGCCCGAGGCCTTCCGCTCCGCGAGGATCCGGCCCACCGTGTCGTCCATGTACCTGCTGTCCGCCTCCAGCTGCCGCTGGGCCCCGCGGCGCAGCTTGATCGCGGCCGGGAGCAGCCGTTGCCGGGCCTGGGTCTCGTGCAGCGCCCCCATCATCGCCTCGACGAACGGGTGCTGGCCCTCGCGGTAGAAGGAGTTGAAGCGGTAGCTGAACCCGCACAGGGCGATCGTGTCGAGGGTCAGCCGCGTCATGTCCGCGGTGACGTCGATCGGCTCGTCGGGGTTCAGCCGCTCCCACTTGAGGCACAGCTGCTCGGCGATGTCGATCATCGGGTCGAGGTAGCCCTTCATCGCCCAGGTGCTGAAGCTGGGCAGCAGGATGTCGTGCGCCGACTTCCACAGCGGGTCGTCGGTGTCGGCGGTGAACAGCCCGGCGCTCTTGTGCGTCTTGCGGAACTCCCGCTGGCTGAGCCCGACGAGCTTGTCGAAGCGGGTGTCGTCGCACAGGTCGTTCACCATCTCCAGGCCGGACGCGACGTAGATCGGCCCGGTCGGGGTGGTGAGCTTGACCATCGGCCCCCACTCGCGCACGACCTTGATGAGGTCCTGGATCAGCGTGGCCTGGTGGATCTCGAACATGTTGCCGATGAGGGGCACGCCCTTCGGACCGGGGATGTCGTCCAGCGTCCTCGACGGGGCGGGCGTGGCGGGCGTGACGGAGGCGGTCATGGCTGGTCGCTCCTGAGGCTCGGGCGGGCGGTGTCGTCGAGGGGCGCGGCGGTGCCGGGGGGTGCCGGGTCGGGCGCGGGTGCGGGCGCCGGTGCGGGCGCCGGTGCGGGCGCCGGTGCGGGCGCCGCCGCGCGACGGGCGTGACGCAGCAGGAAGATCGAGATCAGCACGACCCACGCCGGGAAGACGAGGACGGCGGCGGGGTTGCTGGTCACGGCGAGCAGCAGGAACGCGGCGAGCAGGTATGCGATCACGGCCGGGACGACCGGGAGCACCTTCGCGTTGCGCAGCAGGGTCGTGGTGGTCAGCGCGAACATGCCGGCCCCGCGCACCCCGAAGATGAACACGAGGCCGTAGCCGACGCCGGTGAGCGCCCGCGCGGTCTGGGGGTCCTCGGCGGGTGTATGGCCGAAGTAGACGCCGAACGCGACCGCGCCGACCGCGGCGGTGCCGGCGAACAGGAGCGTCACGAAGATGGCCCCGGCCAGCAGGTTCAGCCCGTGCGCCATCGTCGACGGCGCCGGGGTCAGGGTGTCCAGCACGGCGCGCATCGCGGTCATGTGCCAGAGGAACGCGATACCCGCGAACGGGACGAGGTAGAGCCCGACGGCCACGAACAGCTGGTCGCCGCCGTTGGCGTAGAACCCCGCGTACGCCGAGTCGGGGTCGGCGAGCGTCGGGGCGCGGTGCACCAGGACCAGGGCCACGACGAACAGGACCGCGAACACGATCCCGCTGATCGCCGCGATCCGCGCCGAGGGCCCCGTGCCCGACGACGCCGACGGGGCCGCCTCGCCCGCCGGGGCCGCCGCGCTCACCGGGTCCGCCGCGGCGCCGCGCCGTCGTCCGGGAACGGGTCGCCGGGCGGTTCGAGGTCCTCGAGGATCCGGAGCAGGTCGAGCGTGCCGGAGAACGCGAGTTCCCGGCCGGAGTCTGTCGTCACGATGCCCCCCAGTCGCCCGTCGGCGGTGCGGAGAAGCTGGACCGTCAGGTGCATGACCTCCCCCTGTCACCGCGGACACGGTGGCACGGGGTGCGGCCGGCCGACCACGGTCGGACCTTCCAGCCGGCCTTCCAGTTGACTCCCGCGTCCCGGCCGGGCGCGGTCCGTGACCGGGCCGCTCCGCAGGATCGGCCGGGCGGCTCCGGGGCCCGCCGCCGTTCGGAGCAGGAGCACCGCGGGTTCCACACAGTGGGCGCGCGTGAGCTGCGTCCCGGCAGCTTCTCACTGCCTTCCGCCGTCCGCGGGAGGGCGGTAGGAACGGGTCCCATGACCGGAGGCCGACCCCGCCGCATCGCGCTCGCCTGCCAGGGCGGAGGGAGCCACACGGCCTTCACCGCCGGCGTGCTCGCCCGCCTGCTGCGCGCCGACGCGCTGCGCGACCACGAGATCGTCGGGCTGTCCGGCACCTCGGGCGGGGCGATCTGCGCCCTGCTGGCCTGGGTCGGGCTGCGGGACGGCGACCGGGAGCGGGCGGCCACGCTGCTGGAGGAGTTCTGGCGCGACAACTCGGCGCGCTCCCCGATCGCGCGCCTGCAGAACGTCGGCATGGTCACCGCGGGAGTGCTGCAGGGGCTCGGGCTGGTCCCCGGGATCAGCCCCTACGCGATCCCGAGCGCGCTCGGCGGGACGGACCAGTTCCGGGCCTTGCTCGCGCGGCACGTCGACTTCGACGCGCTGACCGTCGACAGCGCGGGCGAGGACCCGATGCTGCTGCTCGGCGCCGTCGACGTCCTCTCCGGCCGCTTCCGCGCGTTCAACAGCCGCCAGGACCGCATCACCGCCGACGCGGTGATCGCCTCGGCCGCGATCCCCACCCTGTTCCGCGCCGTGCGGACCCACGGCGGCACGTACTGGGACGGGCTGTTCTCGCAGAACCCGCCGGTGCGCGACCTGCTGGCCACCCGGCCGGACGAGCTGTGGGTCGTCCAGATCAACGCGCCGGCCATCGACCGGGAGCCGCGGACCCTGATCGAGATCGGCGACCGGCGCAACGGGCTGGCCGGCAACCTCTCGCTGCACCAGGAGCTCGGGTTCATCGAGACGATCGACCGGATGCTCGCCGACGGCGACCTGCTCCCGGACCGCGGCTACATCCACACGACGGTCCGGATCATCGAGATGCCGTCGACCGTCCTGCCCCGCCTGATCGGCTCGGCGTCGAAGCTCAACCGCGACGTCCTGTTCCTCGACGGCCTGCAGGCGAAGGGCCGGGAGCAGGCGGACCGCTTCCTCGCCGCGCTCGCCTTCGAGCACGCCGTCGACGCCCGGGACGCCGACGCCGTCCGCGCCGCCACCACCGAGGAGGCCCGGCTGGTGTCCGTCGCCCCGTTCCGGGACCGTGCCGACGTGTCCCTGCGCGGACACATCCCCGCGCTGCTCGACGGCACGTTCGCCATCGACCCCACCCGCAAGCAGGTGGCCGGTGACCGGGCCACGTGGAGACTGCGGATGCACGACGGGCCGGCGGCGTTCGGGCAGGCCGAGGCCGAGTTCACGGACGGCCGGGTGTCGGGACTGCGGCTCGGCCCGGTCCCCGCCGAGGGGTGAGCCCCCGGCCGGCTCAGTCCCGGGTGAGGTCGAGCGGCTGGTCGTGACGGCGCAGGAGCAGCGCGGCCAGCACCCCGACCACCCCGGAGGCGAGGCCGAGCACGGCCAGCGCGGCCTGCAGCCCGCCGACCCCGGCGCCGACCGCGGCGAGGATGAGCGGGCAGAGGAACTCGCCGAGGAACAGCGCGCCGGTCCAGAGCCCGGTGCCGCGGCCGCGCTGGTCGAAGTTGAGCCGGTTGACCGCCCAGGTCAGCAGCGTCGGCAGCAACATGCCGGTGCCGAGACCGGTGAGGACGGCTCCGACCGTGATCACGACCGGCGACGTCGTCGCGAAGACGAGCAGCAGGCCGACGGCCGAGAGCCCGAACTCGATCGGCAGCAGCGCCCGAGGTGTCCGGCCCGACAGCCGGCCGAACACGACCGCGCCGGCGGCGGTGGCGAGCGACATGACCGCGCTGATCGCGCCGATGGTGCCGGTGGCGGTGATCCCCACGCCGGCCAGCACGAACGACAGCTCCACGATCAGGGCGTAGAACACGATCCCGCCGAACAGCGTGACCACGCACGGCACGAGCAGCTGCCGCCAGGGCAGCGGCGTCCGGGTCCCGGAGGCGGTGGCGGGCCGCGCGGGCTGCCAGATCGCGAGCGCCATCGGCACGGCGAGCAGCGCGGCCACGGCATAGAGCCAGAACGGCGTCCGCCATCCGGCGGCGCCGAGCACGCCGCCGAGGGCGAGGAAGACCGTGGCGGACAGCGTGGCCACCAGCGTCTGCAGGCCCAGGTACCGCGCCCGCCGGGCACCGGACCAGTAGTCGCCGATCAGCGTGGTGCAGCAGGTCATGATCGCGCCCTCGCACAGCCCGACCAGCACCCGGCTCGCCAGGATCGCGCCGAGCGAGTCCAGGTAGAGCGGGGCGGTACCGAACACGGCGTAGGCGAGCATCGCGACCAGCAGCAGGCGCTTGCGGTCGATCCGGTCCACCACCACCCCCGCGAACGGGGCGGTCAGCCCGATCAGCAGCGCGGGGGCGGTGAGCACCACCGGGACCAGGACGTCGACGCCGGGCGTCCCGGCGAAGGCCTGCGTCATCTGCGGCAGCACCGGGGCGATGAGCACGGCCCCGAGCACGGACAGGCAGCTGCCGGCGAGCAGCAGGGCCAGCTGCAGGGGCCCGGCCTCCCGCTGGGCGCCGGGCGCGGGCGCCGTGTCGGGCGCGGCGCCGGGCGGCGGGGCGTTCAGGGCGGGACTGTCGGACATGGGGGCACCTGACCTCGTCGTCGATGCGGAGCTCTGCTCCGGAGTGGACGGTCGCGACACCGCCGGCACCGGTGCGACCTGCGACGAAGTGTGGGGACGCGGCGGCGCGAGCGGAAATCACTTCTCCCGAAGTGCGCTATCAGCCCCGTGGATGGGCGCTACACGCGCCCCGCCACGCGGGTCAGGAGGTCGCGCAGGTACCGGTGCTCGGGGTCGTCGTCGTACATGGGGTGCCACCAGATCGCCTCGACGAGCGGGGCGACGTCGACGGGGCAGGGCAGCGCGCGCACCCCGAACTCCGCGGGGATCCGGTCGACGAGCCGGCGCTGCAGCAGCGCGACCCGGTCGGAGCCCGCGACCAGGCCCGGGACGGTCAGGAAGTTCTCGGTGACGACCTGGACGTCCGGCTCGATCCCGAGCATCCGCATCTGCCGCACGGCCGGGGTCGAGGCCGTGGGGCCGTGGTAGGTGACGACCCACGGCAGAGTCCGGAGCTGCTCGACCGTCAGCTCCGCGCCGACGGCGGGGTTGCCGGTGGCGACCAGGCAGACCCAGTCGTCGAGGTAGAGGTCGGTGTGCGGGAGCGCGTCGACGAAGCCGTGCGGCATCAGCAGCAGGTCGGCGTTGGTCAGGGTCTGTGTGACGTTGTCGACCACCTGCGGGGTGTTGGCGGTGAACCGCAGGCGGGCGCCGGGCGCCTCCTCCCGCAGGCACGCCACCAGCTCGGGACCGAGTACGGCGACGCCGTAGTCGGTCATGATCAGCGAGAACTCGCGCGTGGTGGTGGCGGGGTCGAAGTCCGGCTCGGCGGCGAAGACGCGCTCGACCCCGGACAGCGCGGTGCGCACCCGGTGGCGCAGCTGCACGGCGAGGGGCGTGAGCCGGTACTGGTTGCCGAAGCGGGCCAGCAGGTCGTCGCCGAAGTGCCGGCGCAGCCGCGCGAGCTGGGCGGACACGGCCGGCTGGCTGAGCCCCATCTGCTCGGCGGCCCGGCTGACGCTGCGGTGCTCGAGCAGCGCGTCGAGCGTCACGAGCAGGTTGAGGTCCAGGCTCGCCAGGTTCACGAGGCGGCAGCGTATCCACCGCACTGATGTCCCGCATCACCCATTTCGTCTTCCCTGATGCGCGCGGATCACCGACCGTGGACGGCGTCGCTCGAGGAGGTACCGACATGCTGGACCGCACCGATCCCGAGGGGGCCATCGCCGCCGCGGCGAAGCGCTGCTCGAACTGGGGCCGCTGGGGCGCCGACGACGTGCTGGGCACCCTGAACTTCCTGGACGAGGCCAAGCGCCGCGAGGGCGCCGCCCTGGTCCGCCGGGGCGTGAGCTTTGCGCTGGCCCAGCGCTTCGACGCGGACGGCCCGCAGAAGGGCTGGCGGCGCCGCACCAACCCCGTGCACACGATGCTCGACACCGGCCTGGAGGCCGAGCGCGGCACCCAGGGCTTCCCGCACGGCCTCGGCGGGGCGGACGACGTCGTGTTCATGCCGCTGCAGGCCTCGACCCAGTGGGACGGGCTCGGCCACATCTTCGACCACGGCGTCGCGTGGAACGGGCGCGGCGCCGGCGACGTCGTGACCAGCGAGGGCGACCGGGTGACCGGCATCGAGACCGCGTCGGGCCGGATCACCGGGCGCGGGGTGCTGCTCGACGTGGGCCGCGCGATCGGGACCGGCGGGGAGCTGCCCGACGGGTTCGCGATCACCGTCGAGCACCTCGAGGAGACGATCGCGGCGCACGGCGTGACCGTCGGCCACGGTGACCTGCTGCTGGTGCGCACCGGACGCCTGGCCCGGGCCCGCCGGGAGATCGCGGAGGGGAAGGGCTGGGGCGACTACGCCGGCGGCCCCGCCCCCGGCCTGTCCTTCACCACGGCGGACTGGCTGCACGGCACCGAGATCGCCGCGATCGCCACCGACACTTGGGGCTTCGAGGTCCGGCCCAACGAGTTCGACGAGGCCTTCCAGCCCCTGCACCAGGTCGCGATCCCCCACATCGGGCTGTTCCTCGGCGAGATGTGGGACCTCGACGCCCTCGCCGCCGACTGCGCCGCCGACGGGACCTACGAGTTCTTCCTGACCGCCGACCCGCTGCCGGTGACCGGCGCGGTCGGCGCCCCGGTCGCCCCCGTCGCCGTCAAATAGCCCCCGCCCCAGCCCCCGCGGACGAAGGAGTCCCCATGCCCGCCGTCAACACCGTCCTCGTGGTCGGCAGCGGCCTCGCCGGCACCGCGACCGCGATCCACCTCGCCGACCGCGGCGTCGCGGTTGACCTGGTCGAGATCACGCCCGACGTCGCCGCCGTCGGCTCCGGGATCACGTTGCAGGGCAACGCCCTGCGCGAGCTGCGGAACCTCGGCGTCTGGGAGCGCGTGCAGGCGCGCGGCTTCGGTTTCGACAGCCTCGGCCTGCGCGCCCCCGACCCCGCGGGGACCCTGCTGGTCGAGATCCCCGACGCCCGCACGGGCGGCCCGGACCTGCCGGCCACCCTGGGGATGCCGCGCCCGGACCTCGCCCGGATCCTGCACGACCGTGCCGGCGAGGCCGGCGTCAAGATCCGCTTCGGGATCACCGCCACCGGGCTCCGCCAGGACGGTGCCGGCGTCGACGTCGACCTCTCCGACGGCACCTCCGCCCGCTACGACCTGGTGGTGGGCGCGGACGGGATCCGCTCGGCGGTCCGGCGGATGCTCGGCGTCGAGCTGGAGACCCGCCCCACCGGGATGGGCATCTGGCGCGCGTTCGGCCCGCGGCCGGCCTCGGTGACCCGCACCGACCTGTTCTACGGCGGACCCTGCTACATCGCGGGCTACTGCCCGACCGGCGAGGACTCGCTCTACGCCTACGTCGTCGAGGACGCACAGGACCGCAGCGCGCTGTCCCCCGAGGAGCGGCTGGCCACCATGCGGACGCTGGCCTCGGCATACCACGGCCCGTGGGACGACGTCCTCGCCACGCTCGACGACCCCTCCCGGGTCAACTACACCTGGTTCGAGACCCACGTGCTGCCCGCGCCGTGGAACCGCGGCCGCGTGGTCCTGATCGGCGACGCCGCCCACTCCTGCCCGCCGACGCTGGCCCAGGGCGGAGCCCAGGCGCTCGAGGACGCCGCCGTGCTCGCCGAGCTCCTGCTCGCCGCCGACACCCTCGACGACGACCTCTGGGCCGCCTTCACCGCGCGCCGGCACGCCCGCGCCGCCGCTGTCGTCGAGGCCTCCGTCCAGCTCGGACAGTGGCTGCTCGACCACGAGCAGGGCGACGTCCCCGGCCTCATGGGCCGCATCGCCGCGCTCGTCACCGAACCCGCCTGAGGAGACAGAAGTGACCGACCGACTCATCACGCACCTGCGGCACGTCGACCTCGCCGTGCCGGACCTGGCCCGCCAGCAGGACTTCTACACCGGCGCG
Source organism: Pseudonocardia sp. NPDC049154 (assembly GCF_040648315.1). Classification (NCBI taxonomy): domain Bacteria; kingdom Bacillati; phylum Actinomycetota; class Actinomycetes; order Pseudonocardiales; family Pseudonocardiaceae; genus Pseudonocardia; species Pseudonocardia sp. NPDC049154. Next base: position 38,980 of record NZ_JBEZDN010000036.1, on the reverse strand, counting down.
TGGGGCCTCACCACCGAGCACTCCGACACCGGGATCGCCTTCCTCGCGGCCGAGGGCTCGCCCGAGCAGTACGTGGTGCGGCTGCGGCAGGCCGCCGACAAGCGCATCGACCTCATCGCCTTCGGCGCCGCGACCCCCGCCGACGTCGACACCCTCGCCGCCCGCCTGGCCACCGCCGGCGTGCAGCTCGTCCGCGAGCCCGGCGTGCTCGACACCCCCGGCGGCGGCTACGGGTTCCGGTTCTTCGACAGCGAGGGCCGCACCGTCGAGGTCAGCGCCGACGTCGCGATCCGCACGCACCGCACCGTCGAGGCCGGCGAGTCGATCCCCGTGCGCCTGTCGCACGTGGTCGTCAACGCGGCGGACCCCGAGGGCACGCGGGCCTTCTACGAGCGCCACCTCGGGTTCCGCCTGTCCGACACGCTCATGCACCCGCGGATGGGCCAGATGATGTGGTTCCTGCGGATCAACTCCTGGCACCACAGCATGGCCATCGCCCGCGGCCCGCACCCGTCGCTGCACCACGCGTCGTTCGAGCTGCGCGGGATCGACGAGTACATGCGCGGCACCGGGCGGCTGCTGCGCGCGGGGGTCGAGAAGATCTGGGGTCCCGGCCGGCACCTGGCCGGCAACAACACCTTCAGCTACTTCCTCGACCCGCACGGCAACACCGTGGAGTACACGACGGAGCTGGAACTGATCGACGAGGACACCTGGCACCCGCACCTCTACGACTTCACCCGTCCCGAGGTGTCCGACCAGTGGGGCACGGCCAACGCGATGAACGAGTTCGTCGCCTCCCGGTCGTTCAACGACGTCGACAAGGGCCTGTTCGTGGCCCCGCCGGTCTGAGGGGGCCGCCATGCGGTTCGCCACCGTCGCCCACGAGGGCAGGGTCCGCGCCGGCGTCGTCGCCGACGGGACGGTCCACCCGCTGCCGGCGGGCACCACGGTCCTCGACCTCGCCCGCGCCGGGTCGTCCGCGGCGCGCGAGGCGGGGGCAGCGGCGCTCGCCGGGCCGGGCGTCCCGCTCGACGCGGTCCGGCTGCTGCCGCCGCTGGATCCTCCGACCGTGCGGGACTTCGTCGCGTTCGAGGAGCACGTCGAGGGCGTCGTCGCCTCCGTCGGTGACGGGGCGGGCGTCGTACCGGAGTGGTACGAGGCCCCGACCTTCTACTTCACCAACCCGTGCGCACTGGTCGGGGCGCACGACGACGTCCCGGTCCCCCCGGGCTCGCAGCTGTTCGACTTCGAGCTCGAGGTGGCCGCGGTCGTCGGCCGGGACGCGGAGTCCCCGACGCCGGAGGAGGTGGAGATCTTCGGCTACACGATCCTCAACGACTGGTCCGCCCGCGACCTGCAGCGCCGCGAGATGAAGGTCAACCTCGGCCCGGCCAAGGGCAAGGACTCCGCGACCACCCTCGGCCCGTGGCTGGTCACCGCGGACGAGCTGGAGCCCTACCGGGACGCGGAGGGCTTCCTGGCCCTGGACATGCGCGTCGCGGTCAACGGCGTGGAGATCGGCCAGGACCTGCTCTCCAACATGGGCTGGCCGTTCGAGGAGCTCGTCGCCTACGCGGGCCGTGGCACCCGCGTCCGCGCCGGCGACGTCCTCGGCTCCGGGACCTGCGGCAACGGCGGGTGCCTCGCGGAGCTGTGGGGCCGGCGCGGCGCGCAGGACCCGCCCCCGCTGCGCCCCGGCGACGTCGTCGAGATGACCGTCGAGGGGATCGGGACGATCCGCAACACCGTCGTCGCCGGCGTCGATCTGCCGCCCGTCCGCCCCGCCCGTGTCCGGCCGCGGACCCGGAAGCGGGCGTCGTGAGGGTCGCGGGGAAGGTCGTGATCGTGACCGGCGCCGGGCAGGGCCAGGGCGCCGCCGAGGCCCGGCTGCTCGCCGCCGGGGGCGCCACCGTGGTCGGCGTGGACCTCGAGCCCGAGCCGGCCGAGGAGCTGCCCGGGGTGGACTACCGGCAGCTCGACGTCACCGACGGCGCCGGGTGGGCCGCGCTGACCGCCGGGCTCGACCGGGTCGACGGGCTGGTGGCCAACGCCGGGATCACCTGGCGGGCCCGGCTCACCGAGCTCGACGCCGCCGACCTCGCCCGCGTGCACGAGGTCAACGTGACCGGCACGCTCCTGGGCATCCAGGCCGTCACGCCGCGGATGCCCGCGGGCGGGTCGATCGTGGTCGTCGGCTCGGTCGCCGCGCTGACCGGCCACTACCCGGCCGCCTACACCGCCAGCAAGTGGGCCCTGCGCGGGCTCGCCAAGGCCGCGTGCCTGGAGCTCGGCCCGCGCGGGATCCGGGTGAACACCGTGCACCCCGGCTACATCGAGACCCCGATGACCGCGTCGGCCGCGCCCGCCTTCCGCGCCGCGAACGTCGCCGAGACCCCGCTCGGCCGCACCGGCACGGTCGACGAGGTCGCCCCGCTCGTCGCCTTCCTGATCGGCGACGACGCCTCGTTCGTCACCGGCGCCGAGATCCCCGTCGACGGCGGCCTGACCGCCCACGGCGGCGTGAAGTCGATCAGCGACGCCGTCCGGACCCCCTGAGAGGACCTGCAGTGTTCGAGTACTTCCCCGGCAACTACGTGTGGAACCTGGGCGTCGTCGCCGCGCTCAACTCCGGCGGCCTGATCGACGAGATCGACCGTGCCTGCCGCCCGATCCGCGAGGCCGCGGCGCAGGGCTCCGACGCCGGCACCCCGGACTTCCTGCGCGCCTGGACCGCGCTCACCGACCAGCTCGTCGCGCAGGCCGAGGCCGCCGAGAAGACCGGCCACACCCGCACCGCGGGGCAGCTGTACTTCCGGGCCACCAACTACCTGTGCCAGGCCGAGCGCATGCTCGCGCACTCCGACCCGAACCGCGTCCCGACCTACCGCCGGGTGCTGGAGCTGGCGCAGAAGGCGTTCTACCTGCGGGACAAGCGGATCAGCCGGGTCGCGATCCCGTACGAGGGCACCACGCTGCCCGGCTACTTCAGCGCCGCCCCGGCCACCGACGACGGCCCCGCCCCGGTGATCGTGCTGGTCAACGGCCTCGATTCGACCAAGGAGCACATGTACGGCTCCGCGCACTGGGAGGAGCTCGCCGCCCGCGGCATCTCCTGCCTGATGCTCGACCAGCCCGGGACCGGTGAGGCCCTCCGGCTGCAGGGCCTCACCGCCCGCATCGACACCGAGGCCTGGGCGGGCGCCGCCGCCGACTGGCTCGAGCGGCGCGCGGACGTCGACGCCTCCCGGATCGGGATCGTCGGCTGGTCACTGGGCGGCTACTACGCCCCTCGCGCCGCCGCGTTCGAGAAGCGGTTCGCGCTCTGCGTGGCCTGGGGCGCCAACCACGACTGGGGCGCGGTGCAGCGCCGCCGCCTCGAGCGCGAGGGCGAGCGCCCCGTGCCGCACTACTGGGAGCACGTCCTGTGGGTGTGGGGGCAAGAGGACCTCGACACCTTCATCGCCTTCGCCGACGACGTGCACCTCGACGGCGTCGTCGAGAAGATCACCGTGCCCTTCCTGATCGCGCACGGCGCGAACGACCGGCAGATCCCGCTCGAGTACGCCCACCGCTCCTACGAGCAGGCGGTGAACTCCCCGAGGCGGGAGCTGCGCGTCTTCACCCCGGAGGAGGGCGCCACCGAGCACATCGGCCTCGACCACCTCCCGCACGTCAGCACGTACATCGCCGACTGGGTGGCCGACACCTTCGCCGAGCCGGGGCGCCCCGCACTCAGTAGGTGATCAGCGGCTTGATCACCCCGTCCCGCTTGTCCCGCATGACTGCGAACGCCTCCTCCGCGTCCCCGATGCCGAACCGGTGGGTGGTCATCGGGGTGGGGTCGACCTTGCCGGTGACGAGCAGTCGCATGAGGCGCTCCATGCGCTCCCGGCCGCCGGGGCACAGGTCGGTGGTGATCTGCTTGCCGGCCATGCCGAGGCCGAAGGCGTCGAGCGGGATGGTCAGCGTCGGGCCGCCCTCGCCGTGGTGGCCGAGGTTGGAGATCGTGCCGCCGGCGCGGGTCGCGCGCAGGCAGCCCTCGAAGGTGACCTGTGAGCCCAGGGCCTCGATGGCCGAGTCCACGCCGTCGCCGGTGATCTCCACGATCTGCTCCGCGGCGTCCCCGCCCGAGGGGTCGACCACGACGTCCGCCCCTAACTGCTTGGCGAGCGCCGCCCGGTCCGGCCGCCCCTCGACCGCGATGACCAGGCCGGCGCCCAGCAGCCGGGCGCCCAGGGTCGCGGAGAGCCCGACGGCGCCCTGGGCGAAGACGGCGACGGTGCCGCCGAGCGGGATGTGGGCGTTCTCGGCGCCGACGAAGCCGGTGGAGAGCATGTCGCAGGCGTAGACCGCGACCTCGTCGGCGAGCCCGTCGGGGATCGGGGCGAGGTTGTAGTCGGCGTCGTTGACGTGGAAGTACTCGGCGAGGTTGCCGTCCTTCTGCGCGGTGTAGCGGTAGCCGCCGAGCGGGCCGCCGCACTGCGAGCTCAGGCCTCGCTGGCAGTAGTCGCAGAGCGCTCGACGAGGCCGATCCGGCCTTCGCCGAGGAAGGCGAGTCCGCGCATGGTGCTGCTCATGGTGCGTCCTTCCGGGTAGTGCGGTCAGGCCGGGCCGGCGAGGAGCTCGCCGAGGTGCTGGTCGATCTGGGGCATGTAGGTGGGCGCCACGGCGAACAGGGCGAGGTGGCCGAGGATGTCGTCGACCACGCGCAGCTCGGAGTGCTTGATCTTCTCCTGCTCGGCCCGGCAGTCCCGGACCGGGAAGAACATGTCCTCGCTGATGGGCATGACGAACGTGCGGGCGGTGATGCGCCCGAGCGCGGCGTCGAGGTCGCCGCCGGTGTGCCGCGCGACGTCGCCGCGCTGCCACTTCCACGCCATGCACAGCAGGTCGTTGGGGTCCATCGCGGTGAAGTACGGCTCGAGGAAGCCCTCGAGGAACGCCTCCTTGCTCTCGAACTCCAGGGCCCGCCACACCTCCTGCTTCCAGAACTCCGTGGAGAGACCCATCACCGCCCAGATGCCCGCGTGCCGCTTGAGCCCGGCCTCGACCTCGGTGTTCGAGGTGTACTCGCCGTCGGCGAAGCCCGGGTCCGAGGTGATCGCCTCGTTGAGGGCCTTGGTGAACAGGAAGTCGTGCGGCGTGTTCTGCGCGGTGCCCGCGATCGCCGCGGCCCGCTTCACCTTCTCGGGGAAGCGGACGGCCCACTCGTAGACCTGCTGGGCGCCCATCGACCCGCCGACGACGGCGTGCAGCGTCTCGATGCCGAAGTGCTCGCGCAGCAGCCGCTCCTGGGCGACGACGTCGTCGCCGATCCGGACGTGCGGGAACGCCGACATGGCGATCCCCGCGTTGGGGCCGTCGGCGTTGTGCGGGGAGGTCGACAGGCCGGACCCGATCTGGTCGACCACCACGATGAAGTACCTGTCCGGGTTCAGCGCGTGCTCGGGGCCGATGTAGGCGTCGCGCCAGATCTGGTGGGTGCCGGAGTACCAGGTCGGCACCAGGATCGCGTTGTCCCGGGCCTCGTTCGGGGCGCCGAAGGTGGCGACGGCGAGCCGGCAGTCGGGGATGCTGCCGCCGTCCTCCAGATCGAGCCGGCCGATGGGGATCAGGTCGTACTCGCCGTGGAACTCGGGCGAGTAGTACGGGTTGTCGATCATGTCCAGCTCCTCGTCGAGGGACCGTGCCGACCCACTGTCGACGGTGTCCCGCGACCCGCCGTGTCCGGAATTGGGACACGCCACGACCTTGACCCGTGGCGCACGATGTGAGGTGGGACACGAGGAGGTGCTCGCGGGGATGGACGACGTGCCCGACCGCCGCCTGTTGCTCGCGAGCGCCCGGGCGGAGCTGCTCGAAGGCGGGGGCGCCCCGGAACGCCGCGGGGTGCCCGACCACGTCGCGGCCTCGTGGCGGCGCAGCGTGGCCGGCGGGGTCGCGCCGGACTCGGTGGAGAGCCAGTACTTCACCGGGCTCGACCTCGCGTCCCGGCTGGTGCGGTGCGCCCGGCCGGTGATCGACCAGCTCTCGGAGCAGATCGCGGACGTCCCGATGTGCGTCGCGCTCACGGACGACCGGGCCCGGATCCTGGCCCGCAAGGACAGCAGCCGGTGGATCGGGCGGATCCTCGACCGCGTCTACTTCGCGCAGGGCTTCGGCTACGCCGAGGGGACGGTGGGCACCAACGGCGTGGGCACGGTCCTGGAGTTCGGCGAGTCCGTGCACATCGTCGGCGCCGAGCACTTCGTCGGCACCCTGCAGTCCTTCGCCTGCGCCGGCGCCCCGGTCCGCGACCCCTTCACCGGCCGGATCGAGGGTGTCCTCGACATCAGCTGCCTCGCCGACCACTCGACGCCGCTCATGCACTCGCTCGTCCGCGCCGCGGCCCGCCGCATCGAACACAATCTGGTCCAGGACCGCGACCAGGCCCAGCAGGCGCTGTTCGACGTCTACTCGCGGGTCGACGCCCGCACGCGCGGCGCGGTCGTCGCGGTGGGCCCGCGGGTGGTGGTGGCCAACACGTCGATGCAGACCCTGCTCGCCGCCGGCGACCGGGAGGCCCTGCACGACCACCTCCGCTTCCTCGCGGGCCGGCACACCTCCGTCGACCACCGGGTCGACCTGCCCTCCGGCGCGCGGGTGCGGCTGCGCGGCTCGACCGTCACGATCGGGGACGACGTCGCGGGCATGATCGGCGTCGTCACGCTCCTCGACGAGGTCGACGACCACCCCGCTCCCGCGGCGACGCTCGGTGTCGCCGGGCCGCGGGGGACCGCCTCCTCACCGGCGTGGTGCGCCGCGGCCGCCGCCGCGCGCGCCGAGCTCGACGCCGGCCACCCCGTCCTCGTGCTCGGCGAGCCCGGTGCCGGCCGGTTCAGCCTGCTGAGCGACCTGCACCTGCAGGGGAACCCGCACGGCCGGGTCACCCGGGTCGCCGCCCGGACGATCGAGGCCGGTCCCCGAGAGGTCGCCGGGGCCGTCGCGACGGCCGGGGCCGGGACCCTGACCGTGCTCTGCGACGTCGACCGTCTCCGGCCGGCGACCGTGGAGCTGCTGGTGGACGCGTTGGGAAAGCACGCGGACGCCCTGCCCCGGCTCGCCGCGACCGCCGCGCCCGCGGACGGACCGGCCCCCTCCGTGCACCGCTCGCTCCTGGCGGTCCTCCGCGGCTGCGTCACGGTGCCGCCCCTGCGTCACCGCACCGCGGACCTCCCCGGGCTGGCTCGCGGGCTCCTCGACGAGCTGGCGCCCCACCGCGACGTCCGGCTCTCCGCCGAGGCCGTCCGCCTGCTGTCCCGCTACCGGTGGCCCGGGAACGTCCGCGAGCTCCGGGAGGTCCTCGCCGCCGCGGTGGCCCGCCGCCCGGTGGGCGTGATCGAGGTTCAGGACCTGCCCGCCCACTGCCAGAGCACCCCGCGCAGCGCGCTGCGCCCGGTCGACGAGATCGAGCGGGACGCCATCGTCTCGGCGCTGCGCACGGCGGCCGGGAACCGCAAGGCCGCGGCCGCCGCGCTCGGGATCGCCCGCTCGACGATGTACCGCAAGATCCGTCAGTACGGAATCACCGACTGACGTCCGGACGTGTCCGTTGTTGGGACACGTCCGGTGGGTGGGACACCGCCCACGATGTCCGGGCCCACCCAGGCAGGACACACGGAAGAGGTCGATGACGATGACGTCCGCACCCGACACCGCACCGCCGGCCGACGGTTCCGCGGCCCCGCTGGAACTCGACGCGGTGGTCCTCGGCGCCGGCGTCGCCGGGCTCTACCAGCTCCACCAGCTCCGCGAACAGGGACTGCGCGTGCGGGCCTACGAGGCCGGGAGCGACGTGGGCGGGACCTGGTACTGGAACCGGTACCCCGGCGCGCGGTTCGACTCCGAGGGCTACATCTACCAGTACCTGTTCTCCGAGCAGCTCTACACGGAGTGGAGCTGGAGCGAGAAGTTCCCGGGCCAGCCCGAGGTCGAGCAGTGGCTGCGGTACGTGACCGAGCGGCTCGGCCTGCGCGAGGACATCCAGTTCTCGACGCGGATCGTGAGCGCCCACTACGACGAGGACCGCGGCCGCTGGACCGTGCGCACCGACCGCGGCGACACGATCGACACGCAGTTCTTCGTCACCTGCGGCGGCATGCTCTCGGCGCCGATGGAGGCCCTGTTCGAGGGCCAGGACACCTTCCGCGGCCCGATCGTCCACACCTCGCGCTGGCCGAAGGAGGACGTCGACCTCGCCGGCAAGCGGGTCGGCGTCGTCGGGATCGGGGCCACCGGGATCCAGGTCATCCAGACGATCGCGAGCGAGGTCGAGCACCTCACGGTCTTCGCCCGCACCCCGCAGTACGTGCTGCCGATGAAGAACCCGAAGTACGGCGAGGCCGAGCAGCGCTGGTACAAGAGCCGCTTCGAGGAGCTGCGCACGACCATCCCGCACACGTTCACCGGGTTCGAGTACGACTTCGAGCACGCCTGGGCCGACTGCACCCCCGAGCAGCGGCGGGAGATCCTCGAGGAGATCTACCAGGACGGGTCGCTCAAGCTGTGGCTGGCGAGCTTCGGCGAGATGTTCTTCGTCGAGGAGGTCAGCGAGGCGGTCTCGGAGTTCGTCCGCGACAAGATGCGCGCCCGGCTGAAGGACCAGCACCTGATCGACGTCCTCGTGCCCACCGACTACGGTTTCGGCACCCACCGCGTCCCGCTCGAGACGAACTACCTCGAGGTCTACCATTGGGAGAACGTCGAGCTGGTCGGGGTGAAGGACAACCCGATCGCCCGGATCCTGCCGAACGGCGTCGAGCTGACCGACGGCAGCGTCCACGAGCTCGACGTGATCATCCTGGCCACCGGGTTCGACGCGGGCACCGGCGCGCTGACCCGCATCGACGTCCGCGGCCGCGAGGGTCGCTCGCTGACCGAGGACTGGGGCCGCGACATCCGCACCACGATGGGGCTGATGGTCCACGGCTACCCCAACATGCTCACCACGGCCGTGCCGCTCGCCCCGTCCGCGGCGTTGTGCAACATGACGACCTGCCTGCAGCAGCAGACCGAGTGGATCACCGCCGCGATCCGTGACCTGCGCGAGCGGGGCGCGACCGTGATCGAGCCGACCGAGGCCGGCGAGGAGGCCTGGGTGGCCCACCACGAGGAGGTCGCCTCCGCGACGCTCGTGCCGAAGACGCACTCCTGGTACCTGGGCTCCAACGTCCCCGGCAAGCCCCGGCGGCTGTTGTCCTACATCGGCGGCGTGGGCCAGTACCGGCAGAAGTGCGACGAGGAGGCGGCCGCCGGGTACCCCGCGTTCGACCGACGCTGACGTCCGCGCCCGGGCCCGGCCCCGCCACTCCGGCGGGGCCGGGCCGGACCTCCCGCGACCGTCAGACGACGACGGTGTCGATCCCCTCGTGGTGCTTGCCGAACTCCACGTACTCGTCCTCCATGATCGCCCGCGGGTTGAAGAGCGGGTCGGCGAGGATGCCGTGGACGCGGCGCCGCTGCATGCCCATGTTGCCGCCGTCGTAGATGGGCAGCACGGAGGCCTCGCGGAGGATCTTGCCGAAGCCCGCCTTCCGCTCCAGGCTGTTCACGCCGACGATCTGCATGCACTTGTACACGCAGTCGAACATCATCTCGGTGACCTGGATCTTGTTCATCGCCCCGACCAGCTCGGCGTGCTGGTCGTGCTTGTCGAGGTAGTCCGCCGCCCGCCAGGAGAAGTAGCGGCCCATCTCGATCTTCGCCGCGACGTCGCCGAGGACGTAGCCGACGTTCTGGAAGGAGATGATCGGCTTCAGCGCACCGGCCGTGTTGCCCCGGGCGAAGTCGAGGGCCATCTCGTAGGCGGCGCGGGCCATGCCGACCGCCGCGATCGCCGCGATCGGGCCGGACCAGGCGAAGTTGCGGTTGATGACGAGGTCGCCGTTGCCCTCGGCCCCGGGCAGCAGGTTCGTGGCCGGGATGCGGGCGTCGGAGAAGACGATCTCCGCGTTCGAGGCGAGGCGGTGGCCCGTCTTGTCGAGGGTGCGGTAGGTGACGCCCGGGGTGTCCCGCTCCAGGACCAGCGCGGACAGACCCTCGGTGCCGCCCTTGTCGGGGTCGGTGCGGACGATGAGCGTGCCGGCGTTGACGCCCCGCTCGTCCCAGCCCGCCGACGACGGCCAGTACTTGCGACCGTTGACGACGAAGTGGTCCTCGTCCCGCGTCGCGGTCAGGCCGACACCGGCCGGACGCGGAAGCGGGATGTCGAAGTTCGCGGTGCCGGCCGGGTTGCCGGGCGGCTCGCTCGCGGTCCATCCGCCGAGGTACTCCCCCGTCGGGTCCGAGGTCGCCGCCCGTAGGAACCGGTCCTTCTGCTCGTCCGAGCCGTACCAGGCGATCGGCATCAGGCCGAGACCGTTGCACAGGACCGTGCAGGCGAACCCGGGATCGACGACGCACAGCTCCTCGGCCGCGACCGTCAGGTCGACGCACGACACACCACCTCCGCCGTACGCCTTCGGCAGCATGCACATCGCGATCCCGGCCTTGTACGCCTCGACGTAGGCCGGCTTCGTCATCTGGAAGCCCTTGAGCGGGTCCGGCTCCGCGTCGGCCGCGGCGACGATCGGCTTGAGGACGTTCTCGGCGAAGGCCCGCACCTCGTGCTGCAGCTTCTTCTGTTCGTCGGACATCGTGAAGTTGATGGTCATCGGAACTCCGAGTGGCATCGGCGGTCTTCAGTTGGCGTGGTGGTTCCGGAGTGGTGGTTCCGGAGTGGTGGTTCCGGCGTGGTGGTCGCCCGCTCCCGTGAGCCGGGCGGCGAACGACGGTACGCCGGTGCCGTCGCCGTGCCTATCCGTCGTCCCGGGGTCGCTCGCGCCGCGGGGCGACGGCTCGTTTCCGCCGGCTCCAGCACGGTCGCCGGGTGGCGTCAGGGTCGGTGGGCGGCCACGGCCTCCGCGCCCCGGACGTCGCCGACCCCGCGAAGGCCCTCGACGACGCCGTCGATGTCCGCCGCGGGCCGGTTCTGGCTGAGCTTGAACTTCGCGTCGACCCGGTCGATGCGGACCTCGACGCCCACGATCGCGCGCAGCTGGCCGCGGAAGAACTTCTCCGGGACGTCGTCGACGCGCCACGGGGCCGGCCGGTCCGCCTCGTGCAGGTCGGTCAGCCGCCGCACGACGTCGGCGAGCCAGTCGACGTCGTCGTGCACGGTGACGATGCCGTGGACGTGCGCGGTCACGTAGTTCCAGGTGGGGACGACGCGCCCGTGCTCGGCCTTGGAGGGGTACCAGGTCGGGCTGACGTACGAGTCCGGACCGCGGACGATCACCAGGCCCTGCTGCCCGTCGGCCCGCCGCCAGTGGTCGTTGGTGCGGGCGAGGTGGCCCAGCAGCGTGCCCCGCTCGCGGTCGTGGACGAACGGCAGCATCGTCGCCTCCAGACCCTCCGGGCCGGCGGTGATCAGGTCCGCCGCGCCGTGGTGGTCCAGCAGCTGCTGCACGTCCTCGTCCGCGGGGGCGAAGTGGGTCGGCACGTACACGGTCACTCCTCGCATCGGAACCGGTGACATCAGCATGCACCGCCGGGCGGCCTTCTTCGACGGCCGATCCCCCGTCATCTCGGAAGGCCATTCCCGCATGCGATCGACGCGGCGGCCGGGCGGGCGACAAGACCGTCGCCTACCGCGCGGTGGCCCGCAGGGCGTGCCGGCGGCCGTCTCCCGTGGCACGGTGCGGGGATGGTCCCGATCAACTGGTGGGCCTTCGCGGGCGCTGTTCCCGAACCTGCTCAACCCGAAGGCGGTGCTGTTCCTCGCGGCCGTGCTGCCGCAGTTCGTGGTGGCCGGTGCCGCTCCCGTCCCTGCGCAGATCGTGCTCCTCGGCCTGCTGGACGTCGTTCTCGGCGCGCTGCCGTGGGCCGCGGTGGTCCTGCTCGGGCTGCGGCTGGCGGACGTGCTGCGGCGGCCCCGCGTGCGGCGCTGGTGGGACCGCGCGACGGGCGCCACGCTCGCCGGGCTGGGCGGCGGTCTGGTGCTCGACCACCGCTGACGGGCCGGCCCGGCGGGTCAGCGGGTCAGGATGGTGTGCAGGACGTCGGCGAGCGGTTCCGGGTGCACCTGGACGCCGATGTGGCTGGTGGCGATCTCGTGCACGTCGAACGGGTTGTCCGGGGTGAGGGCGTCCGCCTCGGCGATGTAGCGGTCCTGCAGCGCGGGCGGCAGTGCCCGGTCCCCCGTGAGCCGGACGTAGCTGCGCGGGATCCGGCCCCAGGTGGCGGCGTCGGCGCGGACGCGGTCCTCGTCGATCAGCAGCGTCTCGTCCGGGTCCTGCGTGTGCAGGTAGGCGAGCAGCTCGTCCCGGGTGCCGTCGGCGAGCAGGGCGGCCTGCAGGGCGTCGAGCATCGCCGGGTCCGCGGTGCGCCAGTTGAGCCGCAGCGCCCCGACGGCGGCGGGGTCGGCGCAGATCAGGCCGGCCACCGAGCCCAACAGGCTCTCCGCGTTCTCCGGCGACGCGTCGTACTCGGCCGGACCCGCCTGCACCGGGCAGTGCGCGGACACGTACACCAGCCGGTCCACCAGCTCGGGCGCCGCGTTGCCGACGGCGGTCAGGGTCAGCCCGCCCCGGCTCACCCCGACCAGCACGGTCGGCCCGTGCTCGCGGGCCCGCCGCAGCACGTCGACGACCGCGGCCACGTCGTCCGCCGTGCCGATCCCCTGCATCCCGCTGGGTTCGGCGGCCAGCGCCGCGGGGTCCTGCGGGCCGAGGTAGCCGCGCGGGACCCGCGCGGAGAACCCGTGCCCTGGCAGGTCGACGGCGAGCACGCGGTGCCCGCGCAGGGCGAGCTCGCGCGTCACCGGGGTCCAGGACGCGGCGTTGCAGCCCATTCCGTGCACGAGCACGACGGTCGGATCACTCACGGCCCCGCAGTCTGCCGGGCCGCCCGCACCCGGCCGGCGGGACCCCGTCGACGCCGGATCAGTCGTCCCGCAGGACGGTGCGGCGGTCGATCCGCCAGCCGGCCGGGGTCCGGACGAGGTCGTCCACGACGGTCGTCAGGCGGTGCAGCCGGGAGGGCTCACCGGTCGGGGTGCCGACGATCTGCAGGTAGGCCCGGGAGGTCAGGGTGTCGGGCCCGCCCGGGATCACCTCGACCGTGCTGACGACGTGCCGCAGCGCCTCGCCGGACTCGACGCAGCCCGCGTGGAAGCGCTCGGCGAACGCCGTCAGTTCGGCGGCCCCGATGGCCGGGTCGGGATAGCTGGGCGAGTGGAACTCGCCGTCCGCAGTGAAGGTCGCGGCCCAGTCCGCGGCCCTGCCCGAGTCGATCGCATGGCTCTGCCGCCCGTAGAGCTGGTGGACGGCGAGCACGTCCTCGGCCGAGATGTCCATGGCGACATGCTCGGCCGTGATCGAGGAACGTTTCACCGTCCGGCAGCGGCCCGCACCGGTCGGCCCGGGCGCGTCGGCTCACCGCCGCGCCCCGGGCCCCCGGCGCGCCGTCAGCTCGGCTGGGGCACGATCCGGATGTACGGACGCGGGGCCTCCCAGCCGTCCGGGTAGGTCCGGCGCGCCTCCTCGTCCGAGACCGAGCCGGCGATGATCACGTCCTCGCCCTGCCGCCAGTTCACCGGCGTGGCGACCTTGTGCCGCGCGGTCAGCTGCAGCGAGTCGATCACCCGCAGGACCTCGTCGAAGTTGCGGCCGGTGGTCATCGGGTAGGCCAGGACCAGCTTGACCTTCTTGTCCGGCCCGATGACGAAGACGTTGCGCACCGTCTGGTTGTCCGCCGGCGTGCGGGCGCCCGCGTCACCGCTGGTCTCGGCCGGCAGCATGCCGTAGAGCTTGGACACGGCGAAGTCGGCGTCGCCGATGACCGGGTAGTTCGGCGCGTGCCCCTGGGTCTCGGCGATGTCGGAGGCCCATTCGGCGTGGCTGCCCACCGGGTCCACCGACAGGCCGAGGATCTTCACGTCGCGCCGGTCGAACTCGGGCTTGATCCTGGCCATGTAGCCCAGCTCGGTGGTGCACACCGGGGTGAAGTCCTTCGGGTGCGAGAACATCACCGCCCACGAGCCGCCCATCCAGTCGTGGAACCGGATCCGGCCCTCCGTCGTCTCGGCCTCGAAGTCGGGCGCGTCGTCGTTGATCTTGAGCGTCACCGCGGTCTCCCCTCACGGCCGGCGGCGCGTCACCCTCCGCGTGCCCGCGGAGTTCCGGCCGGCCTCCTCCGGCCGGGCCCGGACGGAGCCGTCGCGCGTCGCCGGGTCCCCGAAAGTACGCACGCACCACCGCCCGTCAATCCACCAGGCGGCCCGGGAGGCTGCCCCGAAAGGGCTTGTCAGCTCGGCGGGGGCTCGCCCCCGGTGTGCGCGAACAGCTTCGCCACGATCGTCCACTCCCCGTCGATCCGGGCCAGCGAGAAGTAGTCGACGAACGACACGGACCCCCAGTAGCCCTCCTCGGCCACCGTCGCGACCGCGGCGTCGCCGGTCTGCTGGACCGCGAGGATCCGCGAGCGGTACCGCCCGGTGTCGGCGGGCGCGCTCGCCGCGAGGGCGAACAGCTCCTCGATCGGGACGTCGAACCGCTCACCCCCGAGCGAGCCGAACATCCGTGCGTCGGTGTGGAAGGCCCGGCGCAGCTTGTCGACGTCGCCCTCGGCCTCCCCCTCGAGGCAGAGCCGGACGGTCCGGCAGATCGCGTCGTAGTCGTCGACCGCGCTCCCGGCCCGGTCCTCGATCACTTCGGTCACGACGGCCTCCCCACGGTGTCGCCCTCGCTCTCGTCCCGAGCACGCAGGGTCCCGCCGCGACCCGCCGCGGTCTGTACGTACTTCGCGTCCCCCTGGGCAGCCCCGACCTCCGGCCCGACCTCAGGCGTCCGGGCTGCCCGGGACGAGCGGGACGAAGCTGACGTCGGCCAGCTCCTCGGTCCGGCCGTCGCGGTAGCGGACCAGGGTGCCGACGCGCTGGCCACCGACCGGGCAGACGATCGTCCCGCCCGGGGCAAGCTGGTCGAGCAGGTCGGGCGGGATCTCCCCGGGGGCCAGCGCGGTGACCACGATCCCGTCGAACGGCGCCCGGTCCGGGGCGCCGCGCATCCCGTCCCCGGTCCGGACCTCCACGGTCGGCGCGAGCTCGGCGAGCACCTCGCGGGCCCGCGCCGCGAGCTGCGGGTCGCGCTCGACGGTCACGACCTCGCCGACGCACCGGGACAGCACCGCCGCCGCGTAACCGGACCCGGTCCCGATCTCCAGCACCCGCGCCGACAGCGGTTGCTCCAGTGCCACCACGCTGAACGCCACGATCCAGGGCGACGAGATCGTCTGCCCGCGGCCGATGTCGAGCGGGTGGTCGCCGTAGGCCTCGCCGGCGAGCTCCGGCCGCACGAACCGCTCGCGCGGCACCTCCCCCATCGCGGCGAGCACCCGCGGTTCCGTGATCCCCGCGCCGCGGAGCCTCGCCACCATCGCCTCGCGCGCGTTCCCGGTCCCAGCCGTCATCGGACCTCCTCCCGCCGCGGCCTACCCGCTCCCGGCCCACCCATGTCGTGCGGGCCGGCGGGTCGCG
The DNA here is from genome assembly GCF_040648315.1 of Pseudonocardia sp. NPDC049154. Classification (NCBI taxonomy): domain Bacteria; kingdom Bacillati; phylum Actinomycetota; class Actinomycetes; order Pseudonocardiales; family Pseudonocardiaceae; genus Pseudonocardia; species Pseudonocardia sp. NPDC049154. Next base: position 23,424 of record NZ_JBEZDN010000036.1, on the reverse strand, counting down.
CCGTCAGTGCTCCGGCTGCTCCTTGGTGAGGTGGAGCAGCCAGTCCTCGCCGGTGCGGATCAGGGCGTAGCGCCGGGAGCCGGTGCGCCCGTGCAGGGTGAAGACGATCCGCCGCTCGTCCCGGTCGTGCTCCTCCCACCAGCCCGTGTCGGCGATGGTCTTGTGCTCGTCGGTGTACCCGAGGTGGTCGAGGCCGTGGTCGGGGACGCCGACGGCGAGCCGGTTGCGCCGCGGGTCGTCGGGCAGCCCGCGGGGCACGGCCCAGGACCGGAGCACCCCGTCCTCCTCCAGCCGCAGGTCGAAGTGCGGCCGCGGCCGCCGGTGGTCGTGCAGCACGAAGGCGGGGCGCTCCATCCGCCCAGTGTGGCGCGCCGGAGATCGGCCGGCAGCGCCGCCGGTCTCACCCGGGCGTCGCGACGCCGGCGCCCCGGCGGCCCAGGGCCGCGCGGGTGCCGCGGGCGATCTCGAGGTCCTCGCGGGCCGGGACGACGAGGGTGCGCACGGCAGCCCCGACGGCGGTGATCTCGCCCGCGCCGGCATCGTTGCGGGCCGGGTCGACGGCCACGCCGAGGAACGTCAGCCGCTCGGCGGTCCGGGCGCGGACCTCGGCCGCGTGCTCACCGACCCCGCCGGTGAAGGCCAGCGCTTCCAACCCACCGGCCGCGGCGGCCATCGCGGCAATGCCGGCCGCCAGTCGGTGGACGTAGACGTCCAGGGCCAGCCGGGCCGCGTCGTCGTCCCGGCCCAGGATCTCCCGCATGTCGGCCGTGCCGGCCAGCGCCACCAGCCCGGACCGCTTCTCCAGCGTCTCGGCGACCTCGTGCGGGGCGAGGTGCTCGTGCTCCTCCAGCCACAGCACCAGGCCGGGGTCGACGGTGCCGGAGCGGGTGGCCATGACCAGGCCCTCCAGCGGCGTGAACCCCATCGTGGTGTCCACGCTGCGGCCGTCGAGGACGGCGGCGAGCGACGCCCCGGCCCCGAGGTGTGCCGTGACGATCCGCCGGGCGCCGGTCAGCTCGGCCACCCGGGCCGAGCACCAGGCGTGGGACAACCCGTGGAAGCCGTAGCGACGGATCGCGTACCGCTCGCGCCACTCCTGCGGCACGGCGTAGGTCGCGGCTGCCTCCGGGATGGTGGTGTGGAAGGCGGTGTCGAAGCAGGCCACGGCGGGGACGTCGGGCAGCAGCGCGGTGACGGCGTCGAGCCCGGCCAGCGACTTCGGCTGGTGCAGCGGGGCCAGCGCGGTGAGGTGCTCCAGATCCGCACGGACGTCCGCGTCGATCACCACCGGGTCTGTGAACCGGGTGCCGCCGTGCACCACCCGGTGGCCGACCGCGTCGGGCGTGGGCCACGCGCGCAGGACGTCGTCCAGGTCTGCCCCGGGTTCGGTGTCCGCGCTCTCCTCCACCTCGTCGTCGGGCCCGAGGAGGCGCAGCTTGAGACTCGACGAGCCCGCATTGACCACCAGCACACTCATGCCCACCGCCAGTCCGCGATCTCGGGGTCGTCGTCCCCGTGCTCGCGGGTGTAGGCGCGGGCGGCGAGGCGGCGGTCGGCCATCTTCTGCCGCAGGGTCGCGGCCCGGCTGCCCAGTGACGGCACGCGGTCGATGACGTCCATGACCAGGTGGAAGCGGTCGAGATTGTTGAGCATGACCATGTCGAAGGGCGTGGTCGTGGTGCCCTCCTCGATGTACCCGCGCACGTGCAGGTTGCGGTGCCCGTTGCGGGAGTAGGTGAGCCGGTGGATCAGCCACGGGTAGCCGTGGAAGGCGAAGATCACCGGCCGGTCCACGGTGAACAGCGCGTCGAACTCCGGGTCCGACAGGCCGTGCGGGTGCTCGCGGTCGGGCTGCAGCCGCATCAGGTCCACGACGTTGACGACCCGGACCTTCAGCTCGGGCAGGTGCTCGCGCAGCAGCGCCGCCGCCGCCAGCGTCTCCAGGGTCGGGATGTCGCCGCAGCAGGCCAGCACGACGTCCGGCTCCTCGGCGCCGTCGGAGACGGGAGTGGACGCCCAGTCCCAGATCCCGAGGCCACGGGTGCAGTGCGCGATCGCCTCGTCCATCGACAGGTAGTTCAGCTGCGGCTGCTTGCCCGCGACGATCACGTTGACGTAGTGGCGGCTGCGCAGGCAGTGGTCGGCCACCGACAGCAGCGTGTTGGTGTCCGGCGGCAGGTACACCCGGGTGATCTCGGCCTTCTTGTTCACGACGTGGTCGAGGAAACCGGGGTCCTGGTGCGAGAAGCCGTTGTGGTCCTGCCGCCAGACGTGGCTGGACAGCAGGTAGTTCAGCGACGCGATCGGCGCCCGCCACGGGATGGCCCGGGTGGTCTTGAGCCACTTGGCGTGCTGGTTGAGCATCGAGTCGACGATGTGGATGAACGCCTCGTAGCTGGTGAACAGCCCGTGCCGGCCGGTCAGCAGGTAGCCCTCCAGCCAGCCCTGGCACAGGTGCTCGGACAGGACCTCCATGACCCGCCCGCCCGGGGCGAGGTGCTCGTCGCCCGCCTCGATGCGCGCGTTCCATGCCCGGTCGGTCTCCTCGAACACCGCCTGCAGCCGGTTGGACGCCACCTCGTCCGGGCCGAAGAGCCGGAAGCGGTCGGGGTTGCGGCGCATCACCTCGCGCAGGAACCCGCCCAGCACCCGGGTCGCCTCGCTCGGCTCCGCCGCCGGCTCGTCGACGGGCACGGCGTGACGGCGGAAGTCCGGCATCGCCAGATCCCGCAGCACCAGCCCGCCGTTGGTGTGCGGGTTCGCGCTCATCCGCCGCTCGCCCTCCGGCGCGAGGGCACGGATCTTCTCGACGAGCCGGCCGCTCTCGTCGAACAGCTCCTCGGGCCGGTAGCTGCGCATCCACTCCTCGAGCTGCGCGCGGTGACGCTCGTCGGTGCGGGTGCCGGCGAGCGGCACCTGGTGGGCGCGGAAGGTCCCCTCGACCGGCTTCCCGTCCACCTCCCGCGGCCCGGTCCAGCCCTTCGGCGTGCGCAGCACGATCATCGGCCACGCCGGACGGTCGGCGGGCGGGTCCGCCTTGATCGCCGCGATCTCGTCCAGCGTGGCGTCGAGCGTCGCGGCGAGCTCCTCGTGCACGGCCGCGTGGTCCGTGTCGAGCCCGGCGGTGAGGAACCGGGGCGTGTAGCCGTAGCCCCGCATCAGCGCGGCGAGCTCCTCCTCGGGGATCCGGGCCAGCACCGTCGGGTTGGCGATCTTGTAGCCGTTGAGGTGCAGGACCGGCAGCACGACCCCGTCCCGGCGCGGGTCGAGGAACTTGTTCGAGTGCCAGCTCGCGGCGAGCGGGCCCGTCTCGGCCTCGCCGTCGCCGACCACGCACAACGCCAGCAGGTCGGGGTTGTCGAACACCGCGCCGTAGGCGTGGACCAGGGCGTAGCCGAGCTCGCCGCCCTCGTGGATCGACCCCGGCGTCTCCGGGGCGACGTGGCTGGGCACCCCGCCGGGGAACGAGAACTGCCGGAACAGCGCCCGCAGCCCGTCGACGTCCTCGCCGATCCCGGAGTAGATCTCGCTGTAGGTGCCCTCGAGGTAGGCGTTGGCCACCAGCCCCGGCCCGCCGTGCCCCGGCCCGGTCACGTACAGCGCGTTCAGGTCGCGGGCGCGGATCGCCCGGTTCATGTGCGCGTACAGCAGGTTCAGCCCCGGCGTGGTGCCCCAGTGCCCCAGCAGCCGCGGCTTCACGTGCTCCACCGCGAGCGGCTCGCGCAGCAACGGGTTGTCGAGCAGGTAGATCTGCCCGGCCGACAGGTAGTTCGCGGCGCGCCACCAGGCATCGAGCAGTGTCAGGTCGGACGGGGCGGAGGACACGAGCGGCTCCGGGGCGTCGGCACTGGATCGGTACGCGGTCCGGGCCGACTCTGCCGCGCCGCGGGGTGATCGGCCAGCGCTGCGTAACCCGGTGTTCAGAGGGACTTCACGTCGACGGTGCGTTCGTCCACGTCGTGGCCGAGGTGGTCGACCACGTCGACCACGCCCTCGAGGCGGCGGGTCAGGGCGACGGCGACGACGGCGTCGGCGTGCGTGGACACCCGGCCCTCGAGCGTCACGACCCCGCCGGCGGCCGTGACCGTCACCTGCCCGGGATCCAGCAGCAGGATCCGGCCGAGGACCTCGTCGCGGACCTCGCGCGCCAGGTCGTCGTCCGGTCGCTCGAACACGCGCAGCAGGTCCGCGCGGCCCACCACGCCCCGCAGGCGCGGCGGCCGGTCGGCGAGGTCCGCCCCGGGCTCGTCGACGACCGGGAGCCACCCCAGCCGGTGCGCCGCCATCGTCCGGGCCGCCTCGGCCACGCCGGTGCCGGGGTCCACGGCGACGACGTCCGACGTCATCAGGTCGCGCGCCCGCGTGTGCGGCGGGACCTCCGGCCGGTGCTGCCACCGGCGGCGCCGGTGGACCACCGGGGGCTCCACGTCGTCGTGCTCGGCGAGGCGGAGCACGTCGGCCTCGGACACCACCCCGAGCAGGAGCTCCCCGTCGACGACGGGCAGCGCGCGGACCCCGCGCCGGCGGAGGGCGGCGACGACCTGGGCGACGGACGCGTCCGGGCCGACCGCCTCGACGTCCGTCGTCATCACCTCGCCGACGAGGGTGCGGCGCAGCGCCGTCACCGGGTCGCCTCCGCCGGTTCCGCGCCGGCCCGCACGTCCTCGCCCGAGCGGCCCGGCGGGGGCACGACGGTCACCGAGCACGGGGCGTGCAGCACGCAGTGCAGCCCGACCGATCCCAGCAGCAGGCTCGCGGCGGCCCCGCGCCCGCGGGACCCGACGACGAGCAGGTCCGCGCCCGCGGCGGCCCCGCTGAGCACCTGTCCCGGCTCGCCGGGGACGGCCCGGACCGCCACCTCCGGTGTCGCGTCGCCCTGCTCGGCGCGCACCTCCTCGGCCGCCGCGCGGGCCCGGGCCCGCAGCTCCCGCTCGACCTCGACGGCCAGGTCCCGGGAGGTCGGCACCTGCGGCGCGCCGGACCGCACCGGCCAGGGCGCGGGCACGGCGAAGGCGGACACCACCTCGACGCGCACCCCGCGGCGGGCGGCCTCGTCCAGCGCGAACCGCAGCGCCGCGGCGGCGCCCGGCGACCCGTCGTCGCCCACGACGACCCGGCCACGGGTGCGTGCCGGTGGCGCCGGGCGCTCCGGCAGTCCGCGCCGGCGCCGCACCTCGGCCGCGCCGCGCTCGCCCCGGGCGACCACCCGCAGGACGTCCCGCCGGGTGACGATCCCGACCAGGTCGCCGTCGTCGACGATCGGGACCGACCGCACGTGCGAGTCGAGCATCAGGGACACGACGTCGGTGAGCTCGTCCTCCGGGCGCATCGCGAGCGGCGTGCGGGACATGACCTCGTCGACGACCTGCGGCTCGCGCCCCTCGAGGCGGAACCGGTCGCGGACCAGATCGGCCTCGGTCACGAGGCCGAGCAACCGCCCGTCCGCGTCGACCACCGGCGCGGCGGTGAACCCGTGCGCGGCCAGCAGCGCGGCGGCGGGGGCGATCGGGGTGTCCGCCGGCACGGTGACGACCGGGCTCGTCATCACGTCGTCGGCCCGCAGCGGGAGGCCCTGCCCCGTGATCATCGGCCGTCCCGCCAGCGCGGCTCGACCTCGTCCCACTCCCGTTCCCACTCGGCGGCGCGCAGCCGGGCGACCCCGCCGGCGGCGAGGTGCGCGAGGGCGGCCACGACGAACCCGCCGATCACCAGGACCGCGCTGGCGCTCGCCACCGTGACGAACACGATCTCGGTGGCGGTCAGCGGGGCGCGCGCGAGCCGCCCGTCCGCCGCGACCCAGGCCTCGACCGGGTCCCCGACCCGCCGCGGCCCCGCGACCTCCGTGCGGCCGACGTGCTCGACGCCGGTCCGGTCGGTCCAGCGGACGTCGGCCGGAACGAGGTTGCGGCCCTCGGGCAGGACCGGCACGTCCTCGGTGAGGACCGCCGTGACCGGGGTCCGGTCCCGCACCTCGGCGGCCGCCCGGTCGGTCAGGTCGCCGTGGACGCCCAGGCCGACCAGGACCGACGCCCCGAGGAGCACGAGGACCGTTGCGCTGACCACCCACGCGACCAGGTCGGCGACCCGGTCGGAGCGGCGGCGGCCGTCGCGCCGGCGGGGCCGCGACGGGCGGGCGTGCTCACCGGCGAGCATCGCGGCCTTCCTCCTCCGGGGCGTCGGCCGACGGCTCGGTGCGCGGCTCCGCGGGCACATCCGGACCGTCTGCCGGCGGGTCGACGGCGCCGGGCACGCCGGGCAGGTGGACCGCGGGTGTGTCGATGTCGGCCTCGTCGCCGTAGAGGGCAGCGAGGACGTGCTGCTCCTCGTCGGCGTCGGGCAGGGTCGACGATGCGCTCATGACGGCCACGCTCCGGCCGTTCCCCCGGGACCGGCAGTGCCGAAGGTCCGTCGGGGGGTCCCGGTCACGGGCTCATCCGCCCCGCACGGCCGGCTGGTTGACCCGTTCCAGGTCGTCGGCGGCGATCCCGAGCAACCGGTGGGTGAGCTCCGACAGCGCCCGCGCGGCCGCGAGCTCGTCACCGATCTCGGGCACGTCGCGGTCCGCCGGGTTCAACCGCGCCAGGCCGACCCCCATCACCGACTGGGTCTCGTCCGGGTGGAGCCGGGCCACCGCCCGGGTCCGGCCCTCGTGCTCGTCGATGTCGATCGACACGGTCCAGCGCTTCGACTCGTGCACGGCGCCCTCCTCCTCGCGTCCCGGGCGAGCCTCCCCCGCCTACGGCACGGCCAGGAGGGCCGTCGTACCCGCTCCGTTCAGGTCGTGAGCCCCGAGCTCCCGTCGGCGACGGACGCGGAGACCGCTCAGGAGCCGGGTCCGGCGGCCGGCTCGGCGACCCGCTCGTCCCGGTCGTCGACCAGGTCGCCGCGGACGGCGACGACCCCTTCCAGCCTGGCCACCAACGCCGTCGCCCGCCGGGCCCGGCCGGACCGGCGGAGGTGGCCCGACAGCGTGACGACACCCCGCTCGACCTCGACGGACACGGCGTCGGCCTCCTCGGCGAGGACCGGCCGCAGCACGCCGTCGACGATCTCGGCGCGCAGCTCCGCGTCGTCCCGGAGGAAGACGGTCAGCACGTCCGTACGGCCGAGGACGCCGACCACGTGCTCGGCGGCGCCGTGGAACTCGGTCACGGCCAGCCACCCCACGCCGCGCTCCCGCATCCGCCGCGCGGCCTCCGCCACCGACGCGTCCGGCCGGACGGTCACCACAGCCGTACTCATCAGGGCGCGCGCCGTGGCCGGCCGCGCCGGGTCGGCCCGGCGGAAGCGCTCGTACGACGCCGCCGGGTCGCCCCGCTCGGCCGTCCGCATCAGGTCCGCCTCGGAGACGACCCCGAGCAGCCGGCTGCCCTCGAGCACCGGCACGGCGCGGACCGCGTTGCGGGTCAGGACCAGGGCGACCTCGTCGAAGTCCGCCTCGGGCCGGACGGACACCACGCGCGTCGACATGACGTCGCGGACCAGGGTCCGCCGCAGCGGCGCGGTCACGGCGCGTCCCCGGCGGGCACGGGTGCGGTCCGCGGCGGGCGGACCACGGTGACCCGGCACGGCGCGTGCAGCACGCACTGCAGGCCGACCGACCCGAGCACCGTGCTCGCCAGGCCGCCGCGGCCGCGGTGCCCCACCACCAGGTCGTCGGCGTCCCCGGCCTCCCCCAGCAGTACGGCGGCCGGGGAGCCGGGCAGGGCGAGGACGTCGACCGGCACGTCCGCGACCTCGTCACCCAGCTCCGCCCGCGCCTCGGCGACCGCCTCGCGCAGGCTGCTCTCGAGGGTGCGGGTGACCTCCGCGGCCGTGGGCGGTCCGCCCGCCCGGCCGAACTCGGGCCAGAAGTCGGGCGCCTCGAAGGCCATGACGACCCGCACCCGGGCCTCCCGGCGCACCGCGTCGCGGAGCGCGTGGCCGAGCGCGGTCCGCGACCCAGCGGACCCGTCCACCCCCACGACGATCGTCGGTGTCCCCATGGTCCCTCCCTCGTCGGTCCCTGCGCGGCAGGGTGACCCGGGAGAATCGTCGGCGGCACCGCCGGCGGTCCCGGCGTGGCGGGCCGGTCGGCCCCCCCTGTCCGCAGCTCAGCGCTGCAGGGCGGTCTCCCGCTCCATGTGCGAGAGCTTCTGCGGGTTGCGCACGGCATAGAGCCCGGTGACGAGGCCCTGGTCGATGCGCACCGCCACGACGCTGTCGAGCTCGCCGTCGAGCCGGAGGATCAGCGCCGGGTGGCCGTTGACCTGCACCGACTGCAACGACGCCGCGGCGGCGACCCGGCCCAGCCCGGCGGTCAGCACGCGGGCCACCTTGTCCGCGCCCACGATGGGCCGCAGCACCGCCTGCTTGACGCCGCCGCCGTCGCCCACGAGGACGACGTCCGGGGCGAGGATGTCGAGCAGGCCCTGCAGGTCGCCGGTCTCGACCGCCCGCCGGAACGCGTCGAGCGCGTTCCGCGTCTCGGCCGGGGAGACGATCCCGCGGGGGCGGCGCGCGGCGACGTGCGCCCGCGCCCGGTGCGCGATCTGACGGACGGCGGCGGGGCTCCTGTCGACGGCCTCCGCGATCTCGTCGTACCCGAGGTCGAACACGTCGCGCAGCACGAACACCGCCCGCTCGGTCGGCGCCAGCGTCTCGAGCACCAGCAGCATCGCCATCGAGACGCTGTCGGCCAGCTCGACGTCCTCCGCCACGTCCGGCGAGGTCAGCAACGGTTCGGGCAGCCAGGACCCGACGTAGGACTCCTTGCGCCGGCCCAGCGTACGCAGCCGGGTGAGCGCCTGGCGCGTGGTGATCCGCACGAGGTACGCGCGCCGGTCCCGCACCGCGTCGAGGTCGACGGTCGCCCAGCGCAGCCAGGTCTCCTGGAGGACGTCCTCCGCGTCGGCGGCCGAGCCGAGCATCTCGTAGGCCACGGTGAAGAGCAGGTTGCGGTGGGCGACGAACGTCTCGGTGGCGGGGTTCGCGGCGGCCGGGTCCTGGTGCTCCGTCGACATGGGTGCTCCTCCTCCTTCGCGGTGTCCCGCACCAGACGCCGCGGCCCGCCGTTCCGTGACACCGGGACAGGGGTCGATCTCCATGGCGCACGTCACATCCTGCCCCTGTCACGGGGACCCGCCCGCCGGCATCTGGTGTCCGTCCAGTGCAGCAGCACACGGCACCACGAGTGAGGACGAGGTCATGGACGCCCGCATCAACCTGTTCGACAACGAGATCGCCGCCGCCTTCGGCAAGCGCTTCGCCAACGCCGCCCTGGTGATCCACCGGTCCCCGCTGCCGAAGGCCACCCAGGAGCTGGTGTCCCTGCGCGCCAGCCAGATCAACGGCTGCGGCTTCTGCACCGACATGCACACCAAGGATGCCGCGGCCGCCGGCGAGACCGCGGTCCGGCTCAACCTGGTCGCCGCCTGGCGCGAGGCCACCGTGTTCACCGAGGCGGAGCGGGCCGCGCTGGCGCTCGCCGAGGAGGGCACCCGGCTCGCCGACGCCCACCAGGGCGTGTCCGACGAGACCTGGGCGCAGGTCCGGAAGCACTACGACGAGGACCAGGCCGCCGCCCTCGTCGCCCTCGTCGCCCTGGTCAACGCGGCCAACCGGATCAACGTCATCGCGCGCACCCCGGCGGGCTCCTACGAGCCCGGCATGTTCGACGCGATGACGAGCTGAGCGGGCCCCGGCCCGGGATCCTCCGGTCCCGGGCCGGCCGCTACCACGCGTCCGGCTCGGACTCGGCGGTCCTGTTCGCTGCAGTGGGCGGCGGCCGTCCGCCGGTCAGGACCTCGACAGGCCGATGGAGAGCGGACCGCGCCTGCCCTCGGCCGTCTCGGCCCGGATCGCCGGGATCTCCGCCGGGTCGAGCAGCCCGATCGACGCCGCGTGCTCGGCGATCTCGACGCTGTCGTCCACGGCCAGCATCGGCACCCCCAGCGCGGTCACCCGCTCCGCCAGCGCCCGGACCTCGGCGTCCCGGCGCAGGGTGGGCCCCGGGGGGCGGCGTACGTAGACCGCGCGGATCCGGTCCGGGTGCGCCTCCGCGACCGCCGCGTAGATCTCCGGGTCGAGCTGGCCGGTGTCGCCGACGAGGACCAGCCCGAGCCCCGGGTGCTCGTCCAGGATCTGGGTGATCAGCCCGATCTTGTGCTCGCGCGCGCCGATGCGGAACAGGTTCCCGTGCCCCGGACCCCAGTCCGTGAGCAACAGCGGGCCGAGCGGGAACGCCCGCAGCGCGATGAACTCCAGCAGCGTGCCGTGCAGGTTCCACGGGCTGGTCGACACGTAGAAGACGGGCCGGCACACCCCCGAGTGCGGTGCGACCAGCGCCCGGTACAGCGCCGCAGAGCCGGGCAGCGGGGCGCGGTCCGCGGTCTCGGTCAACAGGGTCGCCCGCAGGAACGCGAGCCCCCGCGTCAGGCCGGTCTCGAGGATGGTGTCGTCCACGTCGCTGACCAGGGCCACGTCCGCCCGCGGATCGACGACCAGGACCTTCGCCCGCGCGGCCGTCCCGGCCTGGAGGGTCAGCTCGGCCTCGTGCCAGCCCGGCTCCAGACCCGGCCGCTCGACGACGGCGTCCACGTACCCCTCGACGTCCGCCCGGACGTGCCGGACCCCGGCGGGGATACGGATGGCGACGTGCGCCCCGGGCAGCTCGATCGTGAAGAAGCGGCTGAGGCTCGCGAGCAGAACCTGCCGCCGCGAGCGCGGACCGGGCGCGAGGTCGTCCTCGGTGACGGCGTCGGGGTGTCCCATCGCCACTCGCGCACCGATCCGGACACGCTCGGTGGACCCGTGGCCGATGAAGGGCAGGACGAGCGGCCGGCGCCGCCCCCGGATCACCACGACGACGATGACGACCCGGCTCAGCACCCGTTCCGCGGCGACGGCCAGGCGGACGAGGGCGGCCTTGGTCTGCGCGCGCTTCACGACGTCAGGGTGGCGTGGAGACGATCAGCGCGCCACCCGGGGCCGCCGGTCCGGGACCGTGTCCCGAAGTGGGACGCGGGCGGGCGACCTCGCGCTGCGATGATTCGCGCCGTAGTTTCGTCGGCAGACGGGCCGACGTGGGAGGGGCGGGCGCTGGATGTCCCCGGATGCCGCAGCAGAGGCTCCCCTCGCAGGTGTGCAGGTCGTGGACCTGACGACGACGTTCATGGGCCCGTACTGCACGCTGCTGCTCGCGCAGATGGGCGCGGACGTCGTCAAGGTCGAGGCCCCTGCCGGCGACGTCCTCCGCTATGTCGGGGACGAGCGCGGCACGGGCATGGGCCCGGTGTTCCTCAACGCCAACCGCGGCAAGCGCAGCATCGCGCTGGACCTCAAACGGCCCGAGGGGCGTCGCGCCCTGATGCGCCTGGTCGGCAGGGCCGACGTGTTCGTGCACAACATGCGGCCGGAGGCGGTGGCGCGGCTCGGCCTGCACGCCGAGGACGTGCACGCCGCCAACCCGCGCACGGTCTACTGCGTGGTCCGCGGCTTCTCCAGCACCGGCCCGTACCGGGACAAGGCCGCGTACGACGACGTCATCCAGGCCTCGTCCGGGCTCGCCGCCGTGCAGGGCGGACCCGACGGACCGACGTACATCCGCACGCCGGTCGCCGACAAGGCGACGGGCCTGATGGCGGTCGGGGCGATCGCCGCCGCGCTGTACCGGCGGGAGCGCAGCGGGCGGGGACTTGCCGTCGAGGTGCCCATGCTCGAGACGATGGTCGCGTTCACCCTGCTCGACCAGCAGGGCGGCTACGTCTTCGACCCGCCGCGCGGGCCCGCCGGCTACTCCCGGTTGAACTCCCCGTACCGCAGGCCGTACCGGACCGCCGACGGGCACGTCGGCGTCATGGTCTACACGGACCCGCAGTGGCGCGCGTTCTTCGAGCTCGTGGGCAGGCCCGGGCTCGCCGCCGATCCCCGCTTCCGCACGATCACCGCCCGGACGCTGCACGTCGACGAGCTGTACCGGCTGCTCGAGGAGGAGCTGCGGAGGCGCCCGACCGCCGAGTGGCTGGCCGCCTTCGACGAGCGTGGCATCGCGGCGATGCCGGTCCTCACCGTGCCCGAGCTGTTCTCCGACGAGCACCTGCGCGCCACGGGCACGTTCGAGGCCGCGGTGCATCCGACCGAGGGACCGCTGCGCTTCGCCCGGTTCCCCGTCGACTTCTCCGGAGCCGCCCCCGTGGACCTGCGGCCGGCGCCGCGGCTCGGGGAGCACGGACCGGAGATCCTGGCCGAGCTGGGTTACGTCCCGGAGGAGATCCGCGCACTCGGCCTCGCGGACGGGCACGCACCGGACGTCACGCTCCGGCCTCGTGAGGACGCCTGACGCACCGCGCCGTCCGCCGGAGGCCGCCCGGTGGGGCAAATTAGGACACGGACGCCTCCCGGTTCCGCGGTTCGATCGTCCCGTCAGCAAGCCACCGTCCTCGGAGCCGGCCTCCCCGCCGGTCCGTGCACAGCAAGGGAGCCCGCGGTGAAGTTCCAGCTGTTCATGCTGCCGACGATTCCGGCGACGTTGGAGGAGCGCGCCGCACGGCGCCCCATCGGCCGTGACAACGACGCCTTCCAGGCGATGATCGCCGAGGTCCGCGAACTCGCCGTGATCGCCGACGAGGTGGGGTTCGACGTCTTCTCGACCACCGAGCACCACTTCCACTCCGAGGGGTTCGAGGCGTCGGTGCAGCCGATGATGCTCTACGCCGACCTCGCCGCCCGCACCCAGAACATCGCCTTCGCACCCCTGTCGCTGGTGCTGCCGGCCAACGACCCGCTCCGGGTCGCCGAACAGGTCGCCTACCTCGACCACCTCACCGGCGGCCGCGTGTACGGCGGCTACGCACGCGGCTACCAGGACCGCTGGGTCAACGTCTTCGGCCAGCACATCCCCGTCAAGGGCACCCCCATGGACGGCAGCCCCGACGACAAACACAACCGCGCGGTGCACGAGGAGTACCTCGAGCTGATCTACAAGGCGTGGACGGACGACCTGCTGACCTTCGACGGCGAGTTCTACAAGGTGCCACCCAAGGAGGGCATCACCCGCTGGCCCGCCGCGGAGTGGACCCGCCAGTACGGGCACCCGGACGAGATCGACGAGAACGGCCACATCCGCGGGATCTCGGTGATCCCCAAGCCCTACCAGCAGCCCTACCCGCCGGCCTTCCAGCCGTTCTCGGTGTCCGAGTCGACCATGGTCCACACCGCACACCACGGCGTCATGCCGATCATCCTCGTGGCGGAACCGGGACAGTTCACGCACCTGGCCAAGCTGTACCAGTCCTCGGCCGCCGAAGCGGGCCGTCAGCTCAAGCTCGGCGAGAACATCGGCGCGTTCCGCGCCGTGGCCTTCGGTGAGGACCGGCAACAGGCCTGGAACCTGATGGAACGCACGAACTACTACGGATTCCAGATCTACTTCTCCGGCTTCGGCTTCTGGGAAGCGCTGCGCCTACCCGGCGACGAGCAGACCTACCCGAAGGGCTCGGCGCTGCTGCCCCCGGAGGAGTGGACCATGGATCGCTTCACCAAGACCAAATACGGCCTGGTGGGCACCGTCGACGACATCAAACGCGACATCGAGGACCTCGCGACCATCCACGGCAACGGCGGCGAGCTGGAATGGTTCTCCTGGTTCTTCGACCAGGGCCTGATGCCACTCGACGAGGCCAAGCGACAGCTCGAAACCTTCGCCGAGCACATCATCCCCGAGTTCCGCTGAACCGCGCGGCTGGGGCGGACCGGCCGGCCCGGGCGCCCCCCCCCCACACCGCCCCCGGGGCGACCCCAGTTTCTACGAGCTGAGATGGGGTGAGCGGGGGGGTGGGGGAGAGGGTGGGGTGCGTGGGGGTGGGTTA
>NZ_JBEZDN010000036.1:0-9567 GCF_040648315.1 Pseudonocardia sp. NPDC049154 | reverse complement strand
CTCCCCACCCCCCGCCCCAACCCCACACCACCAAACCTCCCCCCCCCCCCCCCCCCCGGCGTCCGCCTCACCCGCGGGGCGGGGGCGCCCCCCCCCCCCGCCCCCCCCCACCCACTCTCGACCCCGGGAGCATCCCGATGATCTACGAGCTGCGCGAGTACACCGCGGTGCCCGGACGGCTCCCGGCACTCGTCGAGCGTTTCAACGCCGCCACCTGCCGGATCTTCCGCAAGCACGGGATGGAGCTGGTGTTCCTCAGCCGCACCGAGGTCGGCGACGACTCGAAGAACGAGATCGTCTACGTCCTCCGGTTCGAGTCGTACGACGACCTGCAGAGCAAGTGGGCGGCGTTCTTCGCCGACCCGGAGTGGAAGACCGTCGCCGCGCGTAGCGAGGAGGACGGCCCGCTGGTCGCCCGGGTCCGGCGGCGGCTGCTCACGACCGCGGACTTCCCGGGCGTCGACCCCGCCTCCGCGGGCCGACCCCGGCCGTAGGGTCCTGTGCAGGCCCGCGTCACCGCCCTCCCGGAGGACACCCGCGATGAAGATCGTCGACGTCACCGCGTTCCCGACCTCGTTCCCCGTCAGCGCCCGTGCCGGCGAGCGGCTGGGGATCGGCCGGGTGGTCAAGCGGGACGCGGTAGTGGTCCGGGTGCGCACCGCGGACGGCCTCGAGGGCTGGGGCGAGGCGCACCACGCCCGCTCCCCCGGCACGATCGGCCACCTGATCGACAGCACCCTGCGCGAGCTGGTCCTCGGGCTCGACGCCACGGACGTCGTCGGCGTCTGGCGCACCCTCTACACCGCCCAGCTCGCCAGCCACGGACTCGGCGCGGCCGCGGCGATCGCCATGAGCGGGATCGACATGGCGCTCTGGGACCTGCGGGGCAAGGCGGTGGGCTGGCCGCTGTACCGCCTGCTCGGCGGCGCCGCGCGGCCGGTCCCGGCCTACGCGGGCGGCGTGGCGCTCGGGTGGAGCGAGCCGGAGGCGCTGCTCGACCAGGTGCGGCCGCTGGTGGAGCGCGGGTACCGCGCCGTCAAGCTCCGGATCGGCGAGGGGCCGCGGTCCGACCTCGCCCGCGTCGCCGCGGTGCGCGCGCAGTTCCCCGACCTGGACGTCCTCGTCGACGCGAACACCGCCTACGACCTCGAGGACGTGCGGCGCGTCGCCCCCGGCCTGCGCGAGCACCGGGTCGGGTGGCTGGAGGAGCCGTTCCCCCCGCACGACCACCGCAGCTACGCCGAGGCCGCGCGGTTCGTGGGCGTGCCACTGGCCGCGGGCGAGAACCACTACACGCGCTTCGAGTTCCACCGGCTCGTCGAGGACGGCGCGGTCACCGTCCTCCAGCCCGACCTGTCCAAGTCCGGCGGGATCACGGAGGTCGCCCGGATCGCCGCCATGACCTCGGCATGGAAGCTGCGCGTGCACCCGCACACCGCCTCCACGGGGCTGAACATGGCCGCGACCGTGCACCTGCTCGCGGCGACCGAGAACGCGGGGTACTTCGAGGCCGACGTCAGCCACGACAACCTGTTCCGGGACGAGCTGGTGTCGTCACCGCTCGGCACCCGCCCGGACGGGACCGTGCTCCCGCCGGAGGGGCCCGGACTCGGCGTGGAGGTCGACGAGGAGTTCCTCGCCGCGCACCCCGTGATCGAGGGTCCCGGCTTCGTCCGATGAGCGCCCGGGCCTCCGCCCCTCAGAAGGTCGTGTTGTCCAGGTCGATGCCCGCGGCCTGCAGCTTGCGGTAGAGCGTCGACCGCGAGATGCCGAGCAGCGCGGCGGCGTCCTTCTTGTTGCCCCCGGTCTCGGCCATCGCGTCCAGGATCGCGTGGATCTCGGCCCTCTCGAAACGGGTGAGGGTGAGCCGCGGAGCCGCCCCCCGCACCTCGGGAGGCAGGTCGGCGATGCCCGGGACGGCCCCGGTGGGTGTCTCGTCGAGGACCCGCTCCACCAGCCTCCGCAGCTCCCGGACGTTGCCCGGCCACGACAGGCGCATGAGCAGCTGGACCGTCTCGGGCGCGAACCTGCGGGGAGCCGCGAACGCGGCGACCAGCGTCGGGATGTCGCGCAACCGGTTGCGCAGCGGCGGGAGCCGGAGCTGGTCGGCGTCGAGCCCCGGCAGCACCATGTCGTCCCAGGAGGAGGCGCAGGTGAAGGTCGCCGCGCACCGCCACCCGCGGACGCCCGCGTCGCCGAGGATCGCGGACAGGCGCCGTCGGCCGAGCCCGTCGAGCAGGTCGAGGTGGCGCAGCAGGAGCGCGCCGGGCGGTCCGGCGACCGCGAGGCGGAGGTCGTCGAACCATGCGTCGAGGCCGGTGACCTCGACCTGTGCGGCGTCCCGGACCACCGGGTCGTCGCCGCACTCCCTGAGGAGCGAGAAGCCCACCGCCGACTTCCCGACCCCCGACTCGCCGCACAGCACCAGGGTCCGCGCCGCGAGCGCCGCCCGGGCGGCCCGGCACGCCCACAGGAACGCCCGGTCGGTGCCGGCCAGTCCGGCGGGCGCCCTGACCCGGGCCGCGGATCTCGCCGGCCCCACGCGCTCGGCCGCCGGCCGGATCTCGACCAGCGCGCCGATCACCTCACCGCCGTCGCGCAGGGGCATGGTCCGGGTCCGGGCGCTCCGCCCGCCGGGCAGCGGGAGCTCGCTGTCGACCGTCCCGTCCGTGCAGGACCCCGCGAGCACCCGGGCCACGTGGTCCCACAGGAGCGGCTGCTCCACTCCGTCGAGGAGCCTGGCGGCCTGCGGGTTGGCCATCTGCACCCGGTCGTTGAGGACGAGGATCCCGGCGTGGGAGCGCCTGCTGCCGGACAGGAAGTGGGCCAGCAGCGCGCGCTCCTGGACCGTCTGCTGCTCGAAGAGCCGCTGTTCGATCGCCTTCGCCGTCTGCTCCACGAGGACGGTCAACAGGCCGTTGTCCCGGTCCGCCTGGCAGGTGATGTCGAGGATGCCCATCGCGCGCCGGGTCAGCGGATCCATGATCGGGACCCCGACGCAGGTGAATTGGACGAGCTCGTCGACGTAGTGCTCGTGACCGTCGATGCGGGTGGTCCGGCCGAGCTCGACCGCCGTGCCCACGCCGTTGGTTCCCACCGCGTCCTCGGCGAAGACGAAGCCCGGGGTGATGTGGAGGGTGTCGAGGGCGTGCAGGAGCTGCCGGTTCTGCACCCGGCGATCGAGAATGCGGGCGTTGGTGTCGGTCACGAGGAAGCTCACGCCGAGCTCGCCGAGCCGCGCGTTCATCGTGTCGAGCACGGGGCCCGCGGCCCGCAGGAGGCGCGACTCCGGATCCACGCCCGGGCGGTAGGGCGGGGCGAGACGGTCGGCCGCCACGGCCCACTCCGAACACCGCTGCCACGACGAGGAGATCTCGGCGCGGACGCGCACCGGCGCGGTCCCCGACGACAGGAAGGACTCCCGTTCGCGCGCCAACACGTCGTCGACCACGTTCGCTCCCTCCACCAGAACCTCGTCGTTCCGCAGGGCAGGGCGGGGCAGCCGGGGCGGCCCGCCTCACGAACGATAGTTGGGAAGAGGTGGGGCACCGTGTGGCAATTTGGGACACGGCCCGGAATCCGAGGGTTCCGTGCCCCAAGTTCGGACACGAGTCCTCCCCCGCGACGCGGTCGAATCGTCGGACGTGCCCGTCGGCACGCGACACGACCACCTCAGGAGGAAGCGATGGGCGTCACGCTCCGCGGCGTCAACCTGGGCTACATGGGCCTCGACATGTCTCTCCTGGTCAACAAGAGCGAGCACGTCGGCAACACCTACCACTGCCCGGCGATCGCCTACATCATCGAGACCCCGCAGGGGCGGATCCTCTGGGAGACCGGGCTGTCCGCACGATGCCCGGACGAGTGGCTCGACGAGTGGAAGCAGGTCGTCGACCTCGGCGCCGTCACCCCGGAGGCCTGCCTCGAGATGCGGCTCGAGCAGCTCGGCCTCGGGCCGGACGACTTCCGCTACGTCATCCAGGGCCACATGCACACCGACCACGCCGGCGGCCTGCGCCTGTTCGAGGACGCCGGCGCCGAGATCCTCGTCCACGAGGACGAGTACGCGCACATCATGAGCCTCGACGAGGACCGGGACTTCTTCGCCCGCGTGGACTGGGCCTTCCTCGGCGACAAGAAGCCCACGCTCATCACCGGCCGGACGATGGAGATCGCCGACGGCGTGCGCCTGCTCCACCTGCCCGGCCACACACCGGGCCAGATGGCCCTGCAGCTGCAGCTCGAGAACACCGGCACCGTCCTGCTCACCTCCGACGCCCTCTACCACCACGAGAACTACGTCGAACCCACCGGCGAGCCGCAGATCTACTGGGACATCGACAAGTGGCGCACCTCCCTCCAGTCGCTCGGGCAGGTCGCCCGCGAGAACGACGCCTGGTTGTTCCCCGGCCACGACGAGACCGGCATCCAGCACTTCGACGGGCGCAAGGAGCTCAAGGCGATCCGTTTCGACCAGGGCCACACGTACGCGTAGGCGACGGGCCGGGCCGGAGGTGCCGGACGTGGACGTCGGCGGCGGAGCGACCGCCCTCGTCGACTGCGACGTGCACAACGCCGTTCCCCGGCTCTCGGCGCTGTTCCCGTTCCTGCCCGACATGTGGGTCGACTACTGCAGGGAGACCGGCGTCGAGGGCTTCGACCCGGCCTTCTACCCGCCGGGGTCGCCGCTCTCGGCGCGGCCGGGCAGCCGCGTCGGGGACGGCCCACCGGGCTCGGACCCGGAGGTCGTGCGCGACCACGTGCTCGACGCCGGGGGCGCCCGGTATGCCGTCCTGAACTGCCTGTACGCCGTCGCCGCGGTGCACAACCCGGACTGGGCGGTGAGCCTGGCCCGCGCCCTGAACGACTGGCAGGCCGCGCACTGGCTGGCCGCGGATCCCCGCTTCCGCGCCTCGATCGTGGTGTCGACGCGGGACCCGCGCGCGGCCGCGCAGGAGATCGAGCGGCTGGCGGGAGGCGGATTCGTGCAGGTCCTGCTGCCGGCGTCGGCCCCGGCCCCGCTCGGGCAGCGCCCGTACTGGCCGATCTACGCGGCCGCCGAGGCCGCGGGCCTGCCGGTGGCCGTGCACCCCGGCGTCGGCGGAGCGAACCCGCTGTCACCGGTCGGGTGGCCGTCGCACCATGTGGAGGACTACGCCTGCGCGGCGCTCTCGCTGCAGTCCCAGCTCACCAGCATGGTGGCGGAGGGCGTGTTTGCCGCCCACCCCGGACTGCGGGTGGTGCTCCTGGAGAGCGGGGTCACCTGGCTGCCCTCCCTGATGTGGCGCTTCGACAAGAACTGGAAGGCCCTGCGCCGCGAGGTGCCCTGGGTCGACCGGCCGCCGTCGCAGGTGATCCGTGAGCACGTGTCGCTGAGCACCACCCCCTTCGACGCATCGCCCGCCCTCGACGGCACCTGGGTGGACCGGTTCCTCACCCAGCTCGGTTCGGTCCGGATGCTCCTGCACGCCGGCGACTACCCGCACTGGCACCACGGGGACGCACCCACCGCGCTGCTCGAGCAGCTCTCCCCCGCCGAGCGGGACCTCGTGCTGTCCGGGAACGCGGTCCGGCTGTACCGGCTGCCCGAGGAGCCCGGATGAGCACCGGCCGGTTCATCGACTGCGACGTGCACAACGCCGTCTCGGCGGACGCCGAGCTGCGGCCCTATCTGTCCGCGCGGTGGACACGGCACATGGAACTGGTCGGCTCCCGGACCTTCTCGCCGTTCACCAAGGGCTACGCGTACCCGAAGGCGGCGCGCTTCGCGAGCAGGCGCGACGCGTGGCCCCCGACCGGTGGGCTGCCCGGCTCCGACCTGGCGTTCCTGCGCGAGCAGTTGCTCGACGCGTATCCGGTGGAGCGTGTGGTGCTCAACTGCCTCTTCCGCGCCCCCGAGCAGCGGCACGACGCCTACGGTGCCGCCCTCGCCACGGCGGTGAACGAGTGGCAGGTCGAGCACTGGCTCGAGCGCGACGACCGCCTCCGCGCCTCCGTCACCGTGCCGTTCGAGTTCCCCGACCTGGCCGCGGCGGAGATCGACCGGGCGTCGGCGCATCCCGGGTTCGTGCAGGTGCTGCTCTACCCGCGCACCACCGCTCCGCTCGGCCGGCGGCAGTACTGGCCGATCTACGAGGCCGCCTGCCGGGCGGGGCTCCCCGTCGGCATCCATGCCGCCTCGACCACCCCGGGACCCACCACCTCGACGGGCTGGCCCTCCTACTACATCGAGGACCACACCGGGCTCGCCGTCGCCTTCCAGGCCCAGGTGATCAGCCTGATCTTCCACGGCGTGTTCGACCGGTTCCCCGAGCTCCGCGTCGTGCTGCTCGAGGGCGGCTTCGCCTGGGTCCCCGCCCTCGCGCACCGGCTCGACGCCCTCCACGCCCGGCTCGGCGAGGAGGTGCCCGATCTGCGGTACCCGCCGTCGCACTACCTGCGCACGCACCTCCGGATCACGACGCAGCCCATGGAGGAGCCGGAGCGGCCCGGCGACCTGGTTCCCCTGCTCGGCGAGATCGGCCCCGACCTGCTGATGTTCTCGACCGACTACCCCCACTGGGACTTCGACGACCCGCACCGCGCCTTCCGCACGCGCGTGCCCGCGGACCTGCACCGGCGGATCATGTACGACAACGCGTGCGCGACCTACCGGCTGGCCTCGTGACGGGCTCGGGAAGGCGGATCGTCGTGGCCGCGGCCGGCGAGATCCCGGTGGGCGGCCGCAAGATCGTCGAGGTCGACGGCCGCTCCATCGGCGTCTTCCGTCTCGGCGACGGGTACGTGGCACTTCGCAACACCTGCCCGCACGAAGGCGCCCCGTTGTGCCAGGGGGTGTTGTCCGGGGCCCTCACCTCGCCGAGGCCCGGCGTCTACCGGTACGCACGGCGTGGGGAGATCCTCCGCTGCCCGTGGCACCAGTGGGAGTTCGACACGCGCACGGGGCGCTCCTGGGTGGACCCGGAGAGGGTCCGGGTCCGCAGCTACGTCGTGACGAGCGACGGTGAGCACGTCGTCCTGCACCTGTGACGCCCCCGCCGTGGTCGGTACGGGGTCGGTACGGGGTCGGTACGGGGTCGGCGCTCCGCGTGTACTCAGTCCCCTCGGGCGTCGCGATGGGCGGCGGCGAAGCGCTGGATCGTCGCGAGGCAGACGTCGCGCGGCTGGAAGGTGCCCGCCGCCCAGGTCTGCAGCCACGAGCCGAGCCCGAACACCGGCGTCCGCCGGTACAGCCGCCAGGCGTCTGCGGGCCGGCGGCCGAGGGCGTCGAGGTAGCCGGCCAGCAGCGCACGCTCGTGCTCGCGCCGGTCGGCGACGGTGAGGCTGGACGTGAGGAAGTAGCCGACGTCGTGGACCCAGCTGCCGGAGCGGACCAGCTGCCAGTCGTAGAAGCCGACGGTGTCGCCGACCGTGTACGTGTTGCCGGGGTGCGGGTCGCCGTGCAGCAGCGTCTGCGGGCCGGTGGCGGCGACGCGTGCCCACCCCCGGAACCCGCGCTCGATCTCCCCGGCGCCGAGGTCGAGCGGGAGCCCGGATCGTCGCAGCTTCTGCAGTGCGTGGACGAACCCGGCCCGGGCGACGGGAGCCCACGCCGGACCGAGCCGCCACGGACGCACGAAGGCCGGCAGCGGAGCGTCCCAGAACGTCGCGTGCAGCCGGGCCAGTTCGCCCAGCCCGGCGGCGACCTGCTCGACGGTCAGCGGCGTGAGCGCGGAGTTCGGGCGCCCGCCGCGCAGCGTGACGTCCTCCATGACGACCACGGCGGCGAGGCGACGGCGCTCGGTCGCCGCCGCGTGGAACGCGGGGTGCTCCAGCGGCAGGACCGGGCCGTGCCGGACGAGGTCCGCCTCGGCCTCGCGCGCACCGAGGGCGGTCAGGGCCAACCGGTTCAGCAGCCGGCCCTCCCGCTTGACGAACACCCGCGCCGGCCCGGCCGGACCCGCGTACCCCAGCTCGACGACCGCGCGGGAGTTCGTCCCGTCGACGACGTCGGTGACGCGGGCGTGCGTGACGGTCCGGCCCAGGGCGACGCTCATCCAGGTCGGCGTCAGCTCGGACCAGTTCCGGGGCACCGCCAGCACACGGGAGATCATCGCGGCTGCCCGGCGACGAAAACCGCTGGGCCGGGCGGCAGCGGGTCGCTACCGTGCCGGAGACCGTGACACCACCCGGGGAGGTGAGACCCATGAACGCTGTACGCACGTGGGTGCTCCCCCTCGTCGTCACGGTCGGGCGAGCGACGTAGGGGTCGCCGGGAGCGCCTCACCCTCACGGCACTCCCGAAAGGCCACACCCTGTGCATTCTCTGCATTTCACCTCCGAGACGTCGTCGAACGGCGTCGTCGAACGAGACTTCGTCCTCGGCGAGGTCCCCGGCGTGCTCTGGTCGCCCACGGCCGGGCCCGCGCACGCGCCCCTGGTGCTGATGGGCCACGGCGGCGGCCTGCACAAGAAGACCCCGGCACTCAAGGCGCGCGCCCTCGACACCGTGACCACGTGGGGCTACACCGTGGTCGCCCTCGACGCGCCCGGACACGGCGACCGTCCGCGCACGGCGGAGGACGAGCAGGCCCGCGCCGCGCTCGGGCAGGCCCGGGCGGCGGGCGACAACGCGCTGTTCGAGTCGGTCAGCCTCCGGTACGTCACGTCGCTGGCGGAGCGCGCCGTCCCGGAATGGCAGACCACCCTGGACGCCCTCCAGGCACTGCCCGGGATCGGCACCGCAGCGCCGATCGGCTACGGCGGCGGCATCTCGATGGGCACCGCGATCGGGGTTCCGCTGACGGCGGTCGACCCCAGGATCACGGCCGCAGTCTTCGGTGGCGGGTTCTTCGTGTCCGAGGCGTTGCTCGAGGCGGCCGGACGGATCACCGTCCCGGTCCAGTTCCTGCTCCCGTGGGACGACGAGCACGTCGATCGCCACTCCGCGCTCGCCCTGTTCGACGCCTTCGCCTCGACGGAGAAGACGTTGCACGCCAACCCGGGCGATCACCGCATCATCCGCTGGGTCGGCGTCGACAAGGAGTTCCTGGCCCGCCACCTCGGTCCGGCATCGAGTTGAGCGGCTCGACCTGCTCCCGGTCGCGAACCCTCACGGACGTGCGCCCGACGGTCCGCGAGATCGCGCGACGCCCGTCCGTCGGAGGAGCGCTGCCGGGAGCAGGGCGGGCGCGGTGAGCGCGAGGCTCCACCAGAACCCTGCTCGAGCGCTGGCGGGAGGTCGGTCCGCAGCAGCAGATGCTCGCGGACCGGCTCGCGCACTTCGCCGCCCGCGCGTGCTCGAGATCCCCGATCCCGTCGAGGCGGCGGCCTACCTCGGCATTCTGGTGACCGCACAGGCCGACAACCGCACGCTGTACGGCACGGTCCCGATCTCGGACGAGGAGCTGGCCGAGCTCGTGGCGGGCGGGGTCCGCGTCTTCCTCCGCGCCTGCCGGCCGCCGGCCCGCTAGCCCGCGTCCTCCCCCGGTGGCCGCACAACCTCCGACACCAGCGCCGGCCCGCCACCCGCGTGCAGGGAGGCATCGTGCAGGCTCATGTCGGCGACCGCATCGTCATCGAGAGCAA